>DASWUT010000408.1:0-10437 GCA_036401455.1 Gemmatirosa sp.
GAACGCCGAACTGGACCGGGGTGGGGACGACAGCGCGGCGTTGGAGGCGGCGCGACGCGCGTTTGCGGGCGCGGACGCGGTGCTCGACCTCGTGCCCGCGCAGGAGGACGTCGATGCGGGGCTCGCGGCGTGGGTGGACGAGCGGTTGCAGGCGCGCCGCGACGCGCGGGCGCGGCGGGACTTCGCGGCGGCCGACGCGATTCGCGCCGAGCTGGACGCGCGCCGCGTCGAGATCAAGGACACCGCGCAGGGGACGACTTGGCGAGTGCGGTAGTTCGCTGCTAGCGTTCGCGTGTAGGCGCCGGCATAGCTCAGTTGGTAGAGCACCTGATTTGTAATCAGGCGGTCATCGGTTCGAATCCGATTGTCGGCTCGTTCGTAGGGCCCATCGGGGCAATAATCGTCTGCCCGTGCGCGGCAACGGCGGCGCCTCTGGAAATCATCGCCGCGATTGCGTACAATCCCCGACCCCGGTGGGGTACTCAAGTGGCCAACGAGAGCAGACTGTAAATCTGCCGGCTAACGCCTTCGAAGGTTCGAATCCTTCCCCCACCACTGCCGGTGCGGCCTTGCTGGATCGAGGCCAACCGGCTTTTTGTTCGAGAGTTGCGGGAGTAGCTCAGTTGGTAGAGCACTAGCCTTCCAAGCTTGTGGTCGCGGGTTCGAGTCCCGTCTCCCGCTCGTTGTACAACGATGCAGCACGATCGCTCAGGGTAGCACGATCGCTCAGGCCCCGCCCGGCGCGCACCGCGGCGGGGCCTGCGTCGTATTCCGCCGCGACGCGGTACGCGACCCCTCGCCCGAACCGGCTCCGGCCAAGCGATCGCGCAGACCGGAGCGGCTCAGAACCGCACCGCGTACCCGAGCGCCGTCCCGCGGCTCGTCGTCGCCACGCTCGGCAGCAGCCGCCGCTCGAGCGCGGCGTCCGGATGCGTCCGCCCGTATCGCGCGATCACGCCACCGACGACCGTCCCGACCCCCGCGCCCGCGAGCACGTCGCTCGCCCAGTGCGCGTCGTGGTAGATCCGTGACGCGCCCACCAACGCGGCGATCCCGAAGCCGAGCGGCGCGGTGACGCGGTTGAGCCGCGGCCATCGCGCCTGCCCCTCGCCGGCGAGCGCCGTCGCGAGCGCGAACGACGCCGTCGCATGACCCGACGGGAACGACTCGTACGCGTCGCCGCGCCGGAGCCCGCGTCCGAACGCAAAGCTCGTCGCGTCGCTGTCGTGCGACACGTACGGCCGCGCGCGTCCGACGAGCACCTTCACGACCGTCGTCGCGATGCTCGCCGCGAACACGGCCTCGCCGGCATGCAGACCCACGGCGGCCGTGCCGCGGTCGCGTGCGACCAGCCCGACCCCGTAGGTGAGCAGTGGAATCGCCACGGTTCCCGGGCCGCCCAGCGTCCGGACGAACGACGCGGTCCGGTCGACGGCGCGACTGTCGTGCAGCGACGGCCGCTGACTCCAACGCGCGATCCGCCGATCGGCCGGCGCGACCGCGAGCGCCGCAGCCGCGAACGCGCCAAGCGTGACCACGTCGCGCCCGCGAACGAGCGCCTCGCGTCGGGTGGAATCGGCCCGCGGCGCCGCGACGGCGACTCCCGCGGCAGGTGTCGCATCGGCCTGCGCCCACGCGGCGGATCGAACGGAGACACAGGCGGCGCAGATCGCCGTGATGCTCACGGAGCTGGACGTACGCGACACGATGCGATGGATGAAGGACGACGCTCGTCGCGAAGCTAGCGCGAACGGCCGCGCGCCGACTGGTCCCGGTCGTGCGTCCGGGGGCTCATCCCTTCACCGCGCGCATGACCGTTTCGCCCGCTCCCCTCACCGCCGCGCGACGGCCGTCGGTCGCCGCTGGCGTCACCGCCGCCGTCGCGCTCGCCGCGGTCGCGGCGCTCGGCGCCGATGTCTACGATCGGCCGCCGGGCCCGTTCGACGCTCGCACCGAGACGTGGGCGCTCGCGCACCGCACGCGGACCGTCCTCGTAGCGTTCGAGTGGATCACGCGCATCGGCGAGCCCGCGGTCGTGTTCATGTTCGCCGTGCTCGTTGCCGTGTGGCTCTGGTGGACTGGCGCGCGCCGCGGGGCGGCCATGCTCGTCGCAGCCCCGGCGTCCGCGATTCTCGTCTTCAACCTCATCAAGCAGCTGGTGCATCGTGCCCGACCCGCGGGCGGGCTGCTGCTCCGCGCGGCGACGTACTCCTTTCCCAGTGGACACGCAGCGGTGTCCGCTGCCGCGTTTGGCACGCTCGGCTTGGTGCTCGCGCGGGAGGGACGACTCTCCCGACCTATCGCGGGACTTCTCGCCGTCGGGTGCCCGCTCGTCATCGGGCTCAGCCGGATCTACCTCGGTGCGCACTGGGCCACCGATGTCCTCGCCGGATGGTGCCTCGGCGCCGCGATAGCGGCCATCGCTGCCGGAGCGTACCAGCGTGTGACGAACACGCCGCGCTGATCGCCGCGCGGATCCGGCGCGCGGTCTATGGTTGTGGCCGTGAGGCTACGTTCATCTCACGCCGTCTACATTCGGGCGTGCGCTTCTTCCCCCGACTCGGTGTCCGGCGCCGCGCGGTCCACGCGGTGCTCGCTGCCCTGCTTCTCGTCGCTGGCGCGGCGCCGTCGTTGCCGGCTCAGGCAATCACGCGTGCCGCGGCGCTCGACGCGGCTCTCCGTCGCGGGCCGCGGCTGGCCGCGGCAGCTGCGGACACGAGCGCCGCACTTGCCGCACTCCGCGCGGCGCAGGCGCTCGCCAACCCGACGCTCGCACTGAGCTACTCGAAGGCGGTCCCGCGCGTCCACGCGATCGTCGACTACCCGATCGTCGACGCGTTTCTGCTGCGCGGCGGGCGAAGCGCCGCGGCGACGTCGCTTCGCGAGGCGGCGGGCTTTCGATTCGCCGCGGCGCGCGCGGCGATCCTCGTCGACGTCGACACGACGTATACCCGCGCCCTCGCCGCCGATGCCCGCGCGCGGCTGACGCGCCGGACCGCGGTCGACGGAGCAGAACTCCGCCGGATCGCGCAGGCGCGCCGTGACGCCGGTGACGCGAGTGATCTCGACGTCCGCCTCGCCAACGTCAGCGCCGGCCAGCTCGCCAATGCCGCGGCCGCCGATTCCCTCGCTGCCGTGAGCGCCCTCATCGCCGTTCAGGTCTCGATGGGGATGTCGCCCGATTCCGTCACGATCGTCCTCGCCGACACGCTCGGCGACCCCCCAGTACTTGCCGCGGCCGACCCGGGCACCGCGGGTCTCGGTCGCGATCCGGCGACGTCTGGCGCGGGCGCGCAGCCACCTGTCGCGCCGCTCGCAACCGATCGGCTGCTCGGCGTCGTCGCCGCGCAACGGAGCCTCGCAGCCGCCCAACAGTCCGTTCGCGTCGCCCAACTCGGCCGCTATGGCGTGCCGAGCATCACAGCGGGAATCGAGGGCGTCGACCCGACGCAGGGCGGGGAACGCGGCATCCTGCCGACGTTCGGCGTCTCGATCCCGCTCCCGTTCCTCTCACGCAACGGCGCCGTGGTGCAGGCTGCGCAGGCGGAACGCGACCGCGCCACCGCGGAACTCGCCGTCGCACGCCTCGACGCCGCCGGCGCGCTCGCGCGCGCGCAACGGGATCGCGCCGCGGCCCTCGTGCGCCTCGAGCGCGACCGCGCGCTCGCCGCCGACGCCGACGCAGTCGCCGCGATGGCGCTCCGCGCGTACCAGGAGGGCGCGTCACCGCTGCCCAACGTGCTGCAGGCCCGGCGCGATGCCCGCGACCTCCTCGCGCAGACCGTCGAGGACCGCGCCGCTGCGTGGAACGCCACCGCCGCCTTGCGCGCCGCTTCACTCACCATCGACCACCCCGCGCCGTGACGGTGCCTCGGTTCATTCGCCGTGCGCCGCGCGGCTTCCTCGCCCTCCTCGTCGGTCCCGCCATCGCCACGACCCTCGCAACGGCGTGTAGCCGCCGCGACGCCGCGACCGTGAAGGAGGGTGCGCCGGCCGAGGCACCAACGGCTGCCGATGCCAAGGCGGCCGATGCGAAGACTTCCGACGGTAAGGGCGACGCGAAAGGCGACGCAACGGCGCCGGACGCCAAGACGGCCGACGCTGGCGACGCGGGCGCGAGCGACGCCGGCGGCGACGAGGCCGGTCCGTCGCACGCCGTCGTCGCGGCGCAGACGGCGGTCGCGCGCGCGATGCCGTTCGCGGAGCACGTCCCCGCGTTGGGCACGGTCGTGGCGCGCCCGGGACACGTCGCCGCGCTCAGCGCGCCCGGGCCGGCGCGCGTCGCCCGGGTGCTCGTCGTTCCCGGGCAGCGCGTCGCGGCCGGCACCGTCCTCGTGACGCTCGATGCGGCGCCGTTCGCCGCGGCGGAGCAGAGTGCGTCGGCCGGGCTCGTCAACGCCGAACGGGCGCGCGACCGCGCGGCCCGCCTCGTCGGTGAGGGTATCTCGCCGCGCCGCGACCTCGATCAGGCGACCGCCGACCTCGCCGTCGCGCAGGCCAGTGCGGCGACCGCCCGCCGCACGCGCGCGCTCGCCACGCTACGCTCTCCGATCGGCGGCGTCGTCACCCGGCTCGCCGCCGTGCTCGGCGCTGCGGTCGACGCCAGCGCGCCGCTCGTCGAGGTCGCCGATCCTTCGGCCGTCGACGTCATCCTGACCGTCACGCCGTCGGCCGCCGCGCGCGTGCGACCCGGCGCGGCCGTCGAGCTCCGCGCGGGGCAGGGAGACGCCACCGAACCGTTAGGCACCGGCCGCGTCGCCGACGTCGCGGCCACGGTCGACACCACGTCGCGCGGCGTCAGCGTCCGCGTCCTGCCGAGCGGCGCCAGTCGCGCGCTTCGCATCGGCGAGACCGTCAATGGCGATATCGTCGTTGGAACGCGGCGCGCTGCAGTCGTGATTCCACCCGCCGCCCTGGTCCCCGACGGCGAGGGCTATCGGGTGTTCGTCGTCGGCGACAGCGGCGTCGTCCACAGCCGCTCGATCACCGTTGGCGGCCGCGCCGACAGCGTCGTCGAGGTCACCGGCGGTCTGCGTGCAGGTGAGCGCGTCGCGACGGCTGGCGCGTTCGGGCTCGAGGACGGCGCCCGCATCGCCGGGCTCGCACCGGCCCCCAGGCCAGCATCGGCCGGCGCATCGGCCGCGAAGGCGCCATGAGCGGCCACGTCGCCCGGGTGCGCGGTTTCTTCGACGGCCTCGGGGAGCAGCGCCGTCTCGTCTACCTCGTCGTCGCCCTGCTCAGCGTCGCCGGCATCTGGGCCGGCTTCCGCCTGCCGTCGGCCATCTACCCCGAACTGGCCTTCCCGCGGATCGCCGTCGTCGCCGAGGGCGGCGCACTCGACGCTCGGCAGCAGGAGTTCTCGGTCACGCGGCCAATCGAGGAGGCCATCTCCGTCGTTCCCGGCGTCACGCGCGTCACGTCGCGCTCGATCCGCGGCGGCACCGAGATCTCCGTCACGTTCACCCCCGTGACGGACATGGCCTACGCGCTGCAGCAGGTGCAGGCGCGCGTCGGCGAGGCTCGCACCGGGTTCTCGCCCGACGTCACCGTGCAGGTCGAACGCCTCACGCCGTCAGTCTTCCCGATCCTCTCGTACAATCTCGAGGGTGGCGACGCCGCCACGCTCTACGACATCGCCCGCTACCAGATCCGACCCGTGCTCTCCCGCGTGCCGGGCGTGGGGCGCGTCGACGTCCAGGGCACTGACGTGCGCGAGATCGAGGTCGTCGCCGACCCCGCGCGCCTCGCCGCCCAGGGGCTCGGCTACGACGATCTCGCCAACGCGATCCGGCAGACGACGGCGATCCGCGCCGTCGGGCGGGTGACCAACGCGTACCAGCAATACCTCGTCGTCGCGGCGCAGGAAGCGCGCTCGGCGGAAGACGTCGCCAACGTCGTCGTCGCGCGCGGGCTCCGCGTGCGCGACCTCGCGACCGTCACACCCGGCACCGAGGACCGCACCCGCGTCGTCGCGGGCGATGGCCGCCCGGCCGCGCTCCTCAACATCACGCGCCAGCCAGGCGGCAACACACTCGCCCTCGCCGACAGCGTCGCCGGCGTCGCCCGCGCACTCGCGCCCACGCTTCCGCCAGGCGTGCACCTGGTGCCTGTCTACGACCAGGCGTCGCTCGTCCGCGACGCGGTCGCGAGCGTGCGCGACGCGATGCTCATCGGCGCGGCGCTCGCCGTCGTCGTCCTGCTCGTCTTCCTTCGCCACGCACGCGTCACGGCGATCTCGGCATCGGCGATTCCGCTCACGATGGCGATCACCGTCGGCGCGATGGCGCTCGTCGGCCAGACGTTCAACCTGATGACGCTCGGCGCACTCGCCATCGCGGTCGGGCTCGTCATCGACGACGCGGTCGTCGTGACCGAGAACATCATCCGCCACCTGCGTCTCACGCCCGACCGCGCCGTCGCGGTCCGCGACGCCCTCCGCGAGCTGGTCTGGCCTGTCACGACGAGCACGCTCACGACGGTCGTCGTCTTCCTCCCGCTCCGGCTGCTCGAAGGCGTCGTCGGGCAGTTCTTCGCCGCGCTCTCGATCACGCTCACGATTGCGGTCCTCGTCTCGCTCGTTCTCGCACTCACGATCATCCCGCTGCTGAGCGAGCGTTTCCTGCGCGACGCCGACGTCGCCGAGGAGGCCGTCGGCGGGCGCGGCCGCCGCGGCGTGCTCGCCCGCATCTCCGACGCGCTCGAGGCGTTCTCCGACCGCTACGAGCGCTCGCTCGCCCGCGTGCTGCCGCGCGGACGTCTCGTCGCGTTAGGCGCTCTCGTCCTCGCCGTCCTCGGCGTGCTCGCCGGCCGCGCCGTCGGCACGGGCTTCCTCCCAGAAATGGACGAGGGCGCATTCGTCCTCGACTACCACACGCCGAGCGGGACGACGCTCGCCGAGTCCGATCGCCTGGTGCATCAGGCCGAGCGCATCCTCCTCTCGACGCCCGAGATCACCGCGACGTCGCGCCGGCTCGGTGCGGAGCTCGGCATCTTCGCCACGCTCCAGAATCGTGGCGATCTCGTTGCCCGCCTCGTCCCGCTCTCGCAGCGCAGCCGCCGCATCGATGCCGTGATCGACGACGTCCGCGGCCGGCTGGCCGAACAGGTTCCGCGCCTGCGCGTCGAGTTCGTCCAGATCCTCTCCGACGTCATCAACGACCTCGCCGGCGCGGCGCGACCAGTCGAGATCAAGCTGTTCGGCCCTGACCTCGTCGCGCTCGAAGCGTACGCGAAACGCCTCGCCGTGCCGATGGGCAAGATCGGCGGGCTTGAGGACGTCTTCAACGGCGTCTCCGACGCGAGTCCCGAAATCGCGATGCACGTGAGCGGGCCGGAGGCCGCCCGCATCGGCATGACGCCCGACCAGATCGCCGCCGACGCAAGTGGCGCGCTGCTCGGCGTGCCAGCCGGCGAAATCCGCCTCGACGACCGCGCGGTCGGCGTGCGTGTGCGCGCGCCGGACTCGGTGCGCTACGATCCCGCGCAGCTCGGCGCGCTACCGATCGTCGCCGCGCCCGGGCGCGCGCCGACCGCGCTCGGCGCGCTCGCCACGTTCGAGCCCGTCCAGTCGCGCGCCGAGCTGTTCCGCGAGAACCAGCAGCAGATGATCGTCCTCACCGCCGACGTCGGCGGCCGCGCGCTGGGCGACGTCATGGCCGACGTGCGCGCCGCGATTGCGGCCGTTCCTCCACCCGCCGGCATCCGCCTCGAGCTCGGTGGGCAGTACGCGGGGCAGCAGGCGAGCTTCCGCGCCTTTCTGCTCGTCATGATGCTCGCCGCGGCGAGCGTCGTCGCGATCATGGTCGTTCAGTTCCGGTCCTTCGTCGAGCCGCTCGTCATTCTACTCGCCGCGCCGCTGTCCTTCGTCGGCGCGATCGTCCTGCTGATGCTGACGAGAACGCCGCTCAACGTGTCGAGCCTGATGGGCCTCATTCTGCTCGTCGGCCTGGTCGTGAAGAACGGAATCATCCTGCTCGACTTCACGCGGCACCGGATGCTCGAAGAAGGCGTTCCGCTCGCCGTCGCGCTGCGTGAGGCCGGGCGCGTGCGCCTGCGCCCGATCCTGATGACCACGCTCTGCACGTTATTCGGCCTGCTGCCGCTCGCGTTAGGCCTCGGCGCAGGCAGCGAGCTGCAGAAGCCGCTGGCGCTGGCCGTGATCGGCGGCCTTGCCCTGTCGACGCCGATCACGCTGTATCTGGTGCCCGCGCTCATCGTCGCCGTGCGCGGGCCCGGCTACCGCCTCGCGGCCGACGCGCCGCTCGAGGACGTGTCGCCGGCCGCGCGCACGGCGCGGCCGGCGGCGGCGTGATCACCGCTCGACGACGAGCATCTGGAAGGAGCCCGGCACCATCGCCGGCCGTGGCCGGGGCTGCGCCGTCGTCGCGGCGGGAGTGGCCCCGAACTCGGCCGTGACGACGTACACGCGGTGATGCGTCGGGTCGACGGCGAGCGTTCGCGCGCCGCGCTTCGTCTGCACCGTCTGCGCGACCTGCCACTTGTCGCCGCCCGCGTCGCGTACGACGGTCAACGTGCCATCGCCCGCGGACACGAACACGTCCCCTGTCCCGGCGTCGAACCCGACCGCGTCCACGCCCTGCCCGACGGGAAGCGTCGCGATCTGGCGGCCCGTCGCGGCGTCGTGCACCGTCATCACCTTGTTGCCGCATCCGACGAACAGCCGCCCGCGCTGCCGGTCGATCGCGAGTCCACTCGGCTCGTCGCAGCCGGCGATCTTCGTCCGGCGTACCACGGCCAGCGTGCGCGTGTTCACGGCGATCAGCTCGCCCGTCGTCTCGTTGTTCACGTACAGCATCCCGCGTCCGTCGACGGCGACGAACTCGGGCTTGCCGCCGAGCGCGACGGTGCCGACGACCTTGCCGGTCTGCGCGTCGAGCGCCGTCATGTTCTCGCCGCGTCCGTTGAACGTGAACACGCGCTTGCTCGCCGGGTCGTAGCCGATCGCGTCCGGGTTGGCGCCGGTCGGGCCGAATCGGCCAATCGGTGCGAGCGTGCGCTCATCGAACGCGCTCACGCTCGAATCGCGTCCGTTGCTCGTGAACCCGCGGCCGAGGTCCTCGGCGATGGCGATCCCGTGCACGCCCGGCGTGTTGGCCACGTCGCCGGTGACCGAGTCATGCGCGAGATCGACGACCATCACGTGCGTACCGCGGCTGATGTAGAGCCGATTGGTCGCCGTGTCGACGGTGAGGTAATCCCACCCGCCCTCGCCACCGAGCCGGACGGTGTGCGTGACGTGGTAGGACGGGCTTTGGGCGGCGGCGGTCCCGACGGTGAGGCAGGCAGCAGCGAGCAGCTGGAACGCGGAAACGGTGCGCACGATCGACGAGAGCTGGAGGAGAGTACGGGGGTGTTCGACGGAGACACCGCGCGGCAGGGCACGCACGGGTCGCCGTGAATGATGCACCGCTGCACCTCACGCCAGGATGACGCTGGTACAGAACACCCCAGTACTCGACCCTCGAATGGTGCGTCCGGATGACGTCGCCGTCATCAGATGCCGCGGCCGCGCGTGCAGGGCGGGTTCGCGCAAGCTGCGCTCTCCCACGGGCTTGCACGCGATGCTGGGCTCGGGTACGTTTGGACGCTCGCCTCCGATGCCGGGGGTGAACTGTTGGACGCTCACGTAGCTCAGTTGGTAGAGCACACCCTTGGTAAGGGTGAGGTCATCGGTTCAATCCCGATCGTGAGCTCTGCGCTGCCCGCCCCGTCACGCGCGATCGCGTCTGACCTCGTGGGGTATGGGTGCGCCGCCCGCACCGTTCGCGCCGCCCATTGAGGCGCCGAACGCGGTGCGGGCGTAGCCACGTCTGGTGTCACCGCGGCGCGAAGTCGCCGCGGATCGACCCGGCGACCGCCGCGCACCGCGCGCTCGGCTGCCCCAGACGTTCACCCAACTCTGATTACTCGGAAGACTGATCCATGGCCAAGGCCAAGTTTGAGCGGACGAAGCCGCACGTGAACGTGGGGACGATTGGGCACGTGGACCATGGGAAGACGACGCTGACGGCGGCGATCACGACGATTCAGGCGCAGAAGGGGTTGGCGCAGAAGATTGCGTTTGATCAGATCGACAAGGCGCCGGAGGAGCGCGAGCGCGGGATCACGATCTCGACGGCGCACGTGGAGTACGAGTCGACGAAGCGCCACTACGCGCACGTGGACTGCCCGGGGCACGCGGACTACGTGAAGAACATGATCACGGGCGCGGCGCAGATGGACGGGGCGATCCTGGTGGTGAGTGCCGCGGACGGCCCGATGCCGCAGACGCGGGAGCACATCCTGCTGGCGCGGCAGGTGAACGTGCCGTATGTGGTGGTGTTCATGAACAAGGTGGACATGGTCGACGACCCGGAGCTGTTGGACCTGGTCGAGCTCGAGGTGCGGGAGCTCTTGAGCCAGTACAACTTTCCGGGC
>DASWUT010000409.1:0-1767 GCA_036401455.1 Gemmatirosa sp.
ATACCGTGGTCGCTCACGACGACGACGTTCACGTCGTTGCCGCCCGGCATCGCATCGAGGCGATCGAGCAGGCGGCCTAACGTGCGGTCGGCCTCGACGATCGCGCTGTCGGTCGCCGGCGCGTCGGGGCCCGCGGCGTGCCCCGAGTCGTCGGCCACGCTCACGTACAGCGCGACGAAGCGCGGACGCGCCGCCGCTGGCAGCGCGAGCCACGCGGCGACCGTGTCGACGCGCGCGGAGTCCGGGAGCGCGCTGGCGTAGCGCAGCCAGTGCGACGGGCGCACCCCGCCCACGGCCGCTTCCGACCCTGGCCAGAACACCGTGCCGGTCCGGATCCCAGCCCGTTCGGCGAGCGCCCACACCGGCGTCCCACCGTACCACGACGCGTCGCGCACCGCGGCCGTGTCGCGGATCCGGTACTCGCCCTGCCGCACCGGGTCCCAGAACGCGTTGGCGACGATGCCGTGGTGCCCCGGGCGCAGCCCGGTCACGAGCGTCCAGTGGTTGGGAAACGTCTTGCTCGGAAAGCTCGGCACCAGCGCCCGCGCGCGCACGCCCGCCGCCTCGAGCCGCGCGAACGCGGGCAGCGGCAGCCGTCGGTCGAGGTAGTCGGCGCGAAACCCGTCGAACGAGACCAGGACGACGGTGGCCGGCGGGAGCGGGGCTGGGGGCGCCGGGGCCGGCAGTCGGCACGCCGCGAGGAGCGCGACCGCGCCGGCCAGCCGACGAACCGCCGCCCTCCCGACGCGCCGGGCGCCGAACATCCAGCCGCTGTCGTTCATGGGCTTCAACCATACACGCCCCGGCCCGCCGCCGCGTGGAGCACTCGACGTGTGGCAGTCGCGCCGTTTGCTGGCACGCGGGCGATGGCGGCATTACCGTAGCGCGCCCAACACGCCCCTCTTTGCGCCCGCGCCCGCGCGGCCTTCTGCCGATGGACGGACCGACGCACACGAACCCCGACGCCGACCGCGGTCCGCCGACGCCCACCATCGACCCGACGACGGCGGGCGTGGGCCGCGAGCTGGACGGCACGACGGCCGACCCCACGCACACGATCGACGTGTTCGTCGGCGGGATGCCCGGCGGCGGCCCCGGCCTGACGGAGCTGGCCGCGGCGCTCGCCGGCCGGTACGCGGCCGAGCGCGCGATCGGCCGCGGCGGCATGGCGACCGTCTACCTGGCGCGCGACCGCAAGCACGAGCGTGCGGTGGCCATCAAGGTGCTCCGCCCGGAGCTCGCCGCGTCGATCGGCGCGGAGCGCTTCCTGCGCGAGATCCGCGTCGCCGCCACGATGCAGCATCCGCACGTGTTAGGCCTCTACGATTCGGGCGAGGCGGGGGGGCTGCTCTACTACGTCATGCCGTTCGTGGCGGGCGAGTCGCTGCGCGACCGGATGCGGCGCGCGGGGCAGCTGCCCGTCGAGGAGGCGCTGCGAATCGCCGCCGAGGTCGCGGACGCGCTGGCGTACGCGCACGGGCGCGGGACGGTGCACCGCGACATCAAGCCGGAGAACGTGCTGCTGTCCGAGGGGCACGCGGTGGTCGCCGATTTCGGGATCGCGCGCGCCACCGCCCCGGGCGCGGAGCGGCTGACCGAGACGGGGATGGCGCTCGGCACGCCGGCCTACATGAGCCCCGAACAGGCCGCGGGCGACCCTGGCGTCGGGCCGTCCACCGACGTCTACGCGCTGGGCTGCGTGCTCTGCGAGATGCTCGTCGGCGAGCCGCCGTTCACGGGGCCTAACGGCATGGCGGTGATGGCCAA
>DASWUT010000410.1:0-1725 GCA_036401455.1 Gemmatirosa sp.
GATGCGCGTCACCGAGCAGATCGACGCGCTCGAGACGCTGGCCTACGACCCGATCGCATTCCTCGCCGTGCCGCGCTTCTTCGCCGCGCTCGTGATGGTGCCCGCGCTCGTCGTGATCGCGAACGCGACGGCGATCGTCGCCGCGTGGGGCACGCTGCTCGCGGCCACGCCGGTGACGTCGCAGGATTACATCGAGGGGCTGCGGCTGTCGTTCACGCCGTTCCAGGTCGTCTACGGCCTCATCAAGGCCGTGTTCTTTGGCGGCGCGATCGCGTTCGTGTGCTCGTACGAAGGGTACGTGACCGAGTCGGGCGCAGAGGGCGTGGGGCGCTCGACCGCGCGTGCCGTGGTGTTCGCGTCGGTGTCCATCCTCGTGCTCGACGCGGTGATCGCGTCGGCGCTGGCGAGCTACGTGCGCGGCTGACGCGCCGGTTTCTTATCGAACTGCAATGAAACGACGGAACGAAATCCTCGTCGGGATGCTGATCACGGCGTCGCTCCTGATCGGCGTGCTCGGCACGGTGTGGCTCGTGCGCGGTGGGCTGCGGTCGGGTTACTCCCTGTACAGCGTGTTCCGCTGGGGCGCGAACCTGAAGGTCGGGCAGGCGGTGCGCCTCGCCGGCGTGCAGGTGGGCTACGTCAAGGACGTGGCGCTCCGCAACGACGGCACGCTCGTGATGCAGATGGACATCGAGAACGGGCGCAAGGTCCCGCGCAACGCGAACGCGGTGGTCACGCCGGTGGGACTGTTCGGCGACGCGGAGGTTTCGCTCCTCGGCACGCCCGACACGCGCTCGTACGCGCCCAACGACACCATTCCGGCGGGCACGCCGCCAGCCGGCATCGAGCAGCTGACGGCCAAGGGCGACTCGGTGGCGACGGTGGCCGTCGCGCTCTCGCGTCGCATCCAGTCGGAGCTCGTCGACAGTGGCGGCCTGCGCGACATCCGGTCGACGCTCGACCGCACCAACGCGCTCGTCGCGCAGCTCGCGACGTTCGCGTCGCAGCAGTCGCGCCAGCTCACCGCGACGCAGCTTCAGGTGCGCCGCTCGCTCGCCGGCGTCGATTCGGCCAAGATCGATTCGACGCTTTCCAACGTGCGCACGGCGAGCGCCAACGCCAATCTGCTCACCGATTCGCTGCGCCTCACGGCGTCGCGCCTGAACGCGACGCTTGCGCAGCTGCAGAGCGGCCAGGGATCGGCCGGCAAGCTGCTGAGCGATTCGCTGCTCTACACGGATGTGCGGAAGCTCGTGAGCCGGATCGATACGCTGACCGCGGACTTCCAGAAGAACCCGTCGCGCTACACGCGCGGGATCGTGCGGATCTTCTAGCGCGGCTGACTTCGCGTTCGGCAGCGGTGGACCCCCGCGAAAGCGGGGGTCCAGGATGTCGCGGCGCCCAGGTCAGAACCGGTACGCGAGCCCGAGCTGGATCTGGTAGTACGAGCCCGGCGTCGCACTCGAAATGCTCGGCGTGGACGGGGCGTAGAGCTGGTAGTTGGGATTGAACGTGAAGGCGGTCTGGGCGCCGTTGGGCCCGATCCCCGACGCGTAGTTCCCGCTCGAGCCGACGGTGTTGGCGCGGACGAGCGGCGACGAGGTGGTGACGAACGGCTGCTGGCCCCAGCTCTTGTTGAGCAGGTTGCCGAGGTTGAGGATGTCGAGTCGTACCTCGAAGTTCTGGCCGCGGATCGTCGGCACCGCCTGCGTCACGTTCATGTTG
>DASWUT010000411.1:0-1659 GCA_036401455.1 Gemmatirosa sp.
GACCGGCGCCGCGGGCACGGCCACCTATCGCATCATCACCGGGTGGGCCGCCGCGCTGCCAGGCGTCGTACCGGCCGCGCGCTGTGTCCCCCCGCCCGGGCGGCTCGTCGGCGAGCCGAGCCTGCCAATGCGCGCGCCCAACCGCATGTCGACGTCCGGGGTGCGCTGGGAGCGCACCTGGGAGGCGCCGCTCGCCGAACTCGTCGCGCTCGGCCGCGACAACTGTTGGGCGGCGGCGGTGCTGCGCTTCGCGCGCGTGCCGGCGTGGGTGCCCGACGGGCCGGACGCAGTCACGCTCGAGGACCTGCGCTACGACCGCGGGGGTGGGGCGGGGTTCGCGGGGTTCCGCATTCCGCTGCGACCGGCGGCGTGCCCGCGCGACGTGCCGCCGTGGCGGCCGCCGCGGGCGGACGTGCTCGGGAGCGTTAGGCGCTGAACGAGGGGCGGGGCTGGACTCGCGAACCGCCCTTCCAATCCCGCCCCTTACTCCGGCCCAGCCGCCCGGCGCACCACCCACGTCATCATCGTACGTCGCCCGTGGACGACCGTACTCTTGATCGGGTCGAGCAGTTCACCGCCTAATGCGTCCGTGGCCGCGCGCAGCACGACCTCGTCGACGAGAAACCACTCGGTTCCGTCGGGGAGGAGGTAGCGGCCGCGGCCGAGGGGGTGCGCGTGGTTGTCGAGCCCCGTGCGGCCGGCGAGGCGGCAGAAGAGGAGGCCGCCGGGGCGGAGCACGCGCCACGTGCCGCGCAGCATCGCCTCGAAGTGTGCGTCGTCGCGTGCGAAGTGCAGGACCGCGCTGCTGATCACCACGTCCGCGATCGCGTCGGGGAAGGTCATCGCCTCGACGGGCTCGTGCCGAAAGGCGTCGGTCGGCGTGTCCGGGGCGCCCGGCGCGAGCTCGGCGGCGAGGCGCTGCACGTCCGCGACGGCGGCCGGGTCGGCGTCGGCGCCTAGCACACGGTAGCCCTCGCGCAGGAAGTAGACGAGGTTGCGGCCAGCACCGCAGCCCGCGTCGAGGATCGTGCTGCCCGGCGGGATGTTGCCGCGCAACAGCTGGTCGAAGAGATAGACGTCGATCGCGCCGAACGCGGTGCGGAGGTCAGGCATCGGGGCGTGAGGATGGCGGCGACGTGCGTCCGGGAGGGGCGCGGACGCGGCAAGCTACACGGCCCCTACTCGAACGCGTCGTCGTCGGGCCCGCGGCGCGCCCCGCGGCCGCGCCGCGCGGCCGGGCGGTCGGCCGCTCCCCGCAGGCGCCCGTCGAGGAACACCCCCGCCGCGCGCAGCCGCTTGAGCAGCAGCGCGTCCCCGCCCGGCGCCGCCCCCGGAAGCGCGAACACCGTCGGCGTTAGGCGCTCCGCCTTGCCCGCCAGCGCGGCGTGCACGCGCGCGGCGGTCTCCTCGTCCGGGCACTCGAGCAGCGCCGCCGTCCGCACGCGCACCCGCCGCACGCCCGCGAGCCAACCGTCGATCTCGCGCGCGACGTTGGGCGCGAGCGGCTTCGACGACGCACGCGCCAGCACGCCGAGCACGTCGTCGCGCGTGAGCCCCGCCCCGGCCCCGGCGACCACCGACGCGCGCGTCAGCCGGAACGCCACCCCCGGCGCCTGCCCGACGCGCTCGGCGAACCGCGCGACCTCTGCTTCTGCGGCC
>DASWUT010000412.1:0-1860 GCA_036401455.1 Gemmatirosa sp.
GAGCGTCGCGAGCCCCGGACAGGGACGCGCCAGACCCGTGCTGTCGGTGAGCACCAGCGTGTGCGCCTCGTCGGTGTGCGCGAAGTAGTACGCGATCCCCTCGTCCTCGAGCAGTCGCGAGATGAAATCGAGGTGGGTCTCGCGGTACTGCACGCAGTAGTCGCGCTTGGGGTACGTGCGCACCAGCCGCCACTCGTAATCGTGGTAGCCGAGATCGCGGAACACCTGGGCGACGATGTCCGGCACCGACAGGCGCTGGTAGATGCGGCAGTCGGTCGAGAGCGCAAGCATCGAGAGCCACGGAACGAGCTCGGCCTGATAGCTGGCGAGGGTGGTCCCATGTCCCACCTCGCGCACCCGGCGGATGCGGCCATGCAGGTAGCGCGTACCCCCCGTCGGCATGTCGAGCCGCACGGCGGCCGCCGTTCCAACGAGCGAGTCGACGTCGACTGCGCGATCGTCGCTCTGCAGGTCGAGCACGAAGCAGAAGGGCTCAGACATCGCTTCGACCCCGGTCAGCGCGGTGAGCACCAGGGCGTCGGGACCGAGCATCGTGTCGACCGCCATCGGTCGAAGTGCCTGCGCGTATGACGACATATGCTTCGGAAAAGGCGACGGGAACGCCCGACGGCGCGAGGGCCGGCGTCGGTGGTGGTGCGGCGGCGACGACTCGGCGGCGACTCCCTCCCTTGCAGAATGCGCGAATCCCAGCCCAATCGGCTCACGGGTTCAGGACCGTCGCCGGAGCCGACGCGACCGCCGGTGCAGCAGTTCGCCGACGCGCGCGGAAATCCTGCTGGCGCGTCCAGACGTCGGCGAGACGGTGCAGCCGCTCGGCCTTCGCGACGTGGTCGACGCGGTCGCGCGTGAGCGGCGGGCGAACGATGGGCCGCTCGGCGTCCGTGGCCTCCCCCGGGAGCGACGTCCGTCGCGAGGCGTCGTCGGCGCAGTCCTCGGGCCCGTGGGGGCGCCGCGTGGGCACGGTCTCGGTGCTGACGCCGTAGCGCGTGGCCGGCACGCCGGCGGATTCGGTCGCGGCGGCGAGGTCGGCGCGCACGGGAAGCGCCGCAGCGGAAGTCCTCATCCCAACATCCCGAGCAGAACGCGGCCTGACGCTGCGCTTACACACCTATTGACAATAGATCATGTCCGCAGTGTCAAGGCGCCACCGCACGAGCGCAGTACCGCACTCCCACCAAAAGGACTCACAATGACCAGAACGAGCCCTCCGCCCCAACCCCGGACGCCGCCCGGCCTTCCCCTGCTTCTGGAACGCTGCTACTTCCTCACGAACGGCGGCTTTGTCCTGAGTGCCACCGACGGAGGGGGCGATACTGGACCCGATGCTGTGACGACCAACGTCAAACATTCGCTCGGCAGCGGAACCACCACTCCTTCCGTGATCGGACCGGGGAACTGTTCAACGTTCTTCAGAACGCAAACGGCCAGTTCGCCCTGCAGACCTCCACGGGCAACTTCGTGATCGCCGTCAACGGTGGCGGGCTCACCTCCGACGTACTCCACACTGACTCGGTAAATGGCGCAAGCTGGGGATAATTCCGCATCGCGCACACGGGCTCCCAGGGTGTATTCGCCATTTCGATCCAGACTAGGGTTCGTGCGACAGGGGTGGCAGGAGGAGCCGCAAGTGCTTGCGGATCATGCCGAGCGTGAGGACGCCGAGGTAGGGCGTGGCGAGTTTCTCGTCGCGCGTCGCGACGCGGCGCGCCTCTGTGAGCCACCCGACGCAGCACTCGATCACGCGGCGCCGGCGGTACGCCGCGCGGTCGAACGCCGGCGTGCGCCCGCGCCGGTGCGCGCCGGTGCGCGCCGGTGCGCGCCGGTGCGCGCCGGTGCGCG
>DASWUT010000413.1:0-5492 GCA_036401455.1 Gemmatirosa sp.
GCCTCGTACCCCGAGGTCGCCGTGAGCACGTCTTCGCGCTGCGTGAAGCTGATGTTGACCTGGGACGCCGAGTTCTCCTTGACGAAGCGGTCGAGGATGGCGATCGCCCGCGTCTTGCTCGGGCTGCGGCGGTATGCCGCCGCCGCCTCGAGGAAGTCGAGGTTCTCGACGTTGTACTCGCGCTCCGCGAACGCGCGGAACTGTCGGTAGTACGATGGCGTGCCGAGGATCGTGCGGAGCGTGGCGCTGTCGACGGGCATGGGAGTGGCGGGTGGTAGGGATGGTGGCGCCCCGACGGGGTGTGGGGCCGCGGGCCAGCGTTCCTTTCGTGTCGCGTTGGCGGCGACGCACCACCGACCGAGGAACGGCTGAGGCCCGGAGGCGAGCGGACGGCGGTCGGGGGGGGATTGCGGTCCCACGCCTGCGCCGGCATGCTCACCACCCCACCATCTGCGAAACCGCGCGGAAACCCATCATGCGCACCCCCCGACGCCTTGCCGCGCGCGTTTGGCTGGCGCAGCGCGACCGGTTCGCGCCGAATCGCGCCCGCGCGGCATCGGATGCCTGGCGCGAATAACTCGTCCGCGATGGACGAGGTGGCCGGCTGGCTCGCGGCGGCCCGCGGCGGCGACTCCGCCGCATGGAATGCGCTTTACGGCCGGCTCTACGACGAGCTGCACCGACTCGCGCACCGCGTCCGGGCCGGACGCGCGGGCGAAACGCTGTCGACCACCGCGCTCGTCCACGAGGCGTACCTGCGGCTGCGCCCCGCCGCGACGCTCGACTGGGAAGGCCGCGCCCACTTCTTCGCCATCGCCGCGCGCGCGATGCGCGAGGTGCTGGTCACGGCGGCGCGCCGCCGTGCGACGTCGAAGCGGGGCGGCGGCATGGCCGCCGTGACCTTCGGCGACGAGGTGGCCGCCCAGCCCGCACGGCCCGAAGCCCTGCTCGCACTCGACGAGGCGCTCGACCGTCTCGCCGCGTTCGACGCGCGGCGCGCCCGCGTGGTCGAGTACCGTTTCTTTGCCGGCCTCTCCGCGGCCGAAACCGCCGCCGTGCTCGGCGTGTCCGTGCCGACGGTCGAGCGCGACTGGCGCGTCGCACGCGCGTGGCTGGTCCAGGCGCTCGGGGAGCCCGTGCGGGAACCCGATCCGGGGACGGCCGGGTGACCGGCGACGACGCCGTGTGGGATCGCGTGCGGGCCGTCTTCGACGCCGCGCTCGATCAGGCGACGGCCGAACGCGGCGCGTTCCTCGACGAGGCGTGCGGGAGCGACGCCGCCGTCCGCCTGGCGGTGGACCGGCTCCTCGCGGCCGATGCGGCGCCGTCGCCGCTGCTCGACGCGCCGGTGCTCGCGCTCGCCGGCTCGCTGCTGCCATTGGAGTCCGCGGCGCCGCCCGACGCACGGGCCGCTGCCGGCCGCGTGATCGGGCCGTACCGGATCGAGCGCGAACTCGGGCGGGGCGGGATGGGCGTGGTCTACCTCGCGGAGCGAACCGACGTGCCGTTGCGTGTCGCGCTCAAGATGGTCCGCGGCGACCTCGCAGCCCCGGAGCACGCGGCGCGCTTCGCCGTCGAGCAGCGCGTGTTGGCGCGTCTCGCGCACCCCAACATCGCGCGCCTGCTCGACGCCGGCATCGTCGACGACGGCACGCCCTACGTCGCGATGGAGTACGTCGACGGCGTCCCGATCGACCGCTACTGCGACGCCCGCCGGCTCACGATCGATGAGCGCCTCGGGTTGTTTCGTGGGGTGTGTGACGCGGTCGCGTACGCGCACCGAAATCTCGTCGTGCACCGCGACCTCAAGCCGTCCAACGTGCTCGTGACGGCGGACGGCACGGTGAAGCTCCTCGACTTCGGCATCGCCAAGCTCCTCGGCGACGACGATCCACGGCACACGCGCACCTCCGCCCGGCCGATGACGCCCGAGTACGCGGCACCCGAGCAGGTGCGGGGCGACCCGATCACGACCGCCACCGACGTCTACGCGCTCGGCGTGCTGCTCTACGAGCTCCTGGCCGGCCGGCGCCCCTACCGCCTCACCGGTCGCTCGCTCGCGGACATCGAGCGGGTCGTTCTCGCGTCCCCTCCCCAGCGGCTGTCGGCGGCGGCGCGTGTGGCGGACCGCGGGGCCGCCGGCGGATCGGATGGGGTCCCGGAGCAGCGCCTGCCGGCGGACGCGGCGGCGGCGCGGCGGCTCTCGCCCGAGCGCCTCGCGCGGCGGCTGGCCGGCGATCTCGACACGATCGTCGGCATGGCGCTCGACAAGAGCCCCGAGCGGCGCTACCCGTCGGCCGAGCAACTCGGGGCGGACATCGGCCGCCATCTGGCGGGGCACCCGGTGTCCGCCCGCCCCGACGAATGGGCCTACCGTGCGCGCAAGTTCGTCCGGCGGTATCGGGTCGCGGTGTCCGGCACCGTCGCGCTCGTGGGCGCCGCGTCGGTGGCGGGCGGAATCGTGCTCCGCGAGCAGGCGGCGACGGCGCGCGAGCGGGACCGCGCCTGGCACGAAGCGCAGAAGGCGCAACGAGCGAGCGCGTTCCTTCGCGAGCTCCTCGTCGCCGGGACGCCGCGCGTCGCGCAGGGTGGGACGGTGACCGCCCGCGATCTGTTGGACCAGAGCGTACCGCGGCTCGCGAGCCTGGGCGGCGAACCGGACCTGCAAGCGTCCCTCGGCGTGACGATCGGCCGCGCGTACGACGAGCTGGGCGAGTACGACCGGGCGCGCCCCCTCCTGGAGCAGGCGGTCGCGACGTTCCGCCGGCTCCGCCCGGCGGACCACGTCGACGTCGCGAGCGCGCAGTTCGCCCTCGGCGTCATGCTGCACCACCGGGGCGACCTTCGCGACGCCGAGGGCGCGCTGCGTGCCTCGCTCGCGACGCGGCAGCGCCTCTTCCCGGCCGGCGACTCGACGGTCGTGCAGTCGACGCGGGAACTCGCCTTCCTGCTGCGCGCCAACGGGCGGACGCTGGAGTCCGAACGCCTCTACCGCGAGGCGCTGGCGATGGCTCCGACGGCGTACGGCCACCCGGACGCCGGCTGGGCGTCGACGCTCAACGGGTTGGGGGTCACGCTGCTGGAGGAGGGGCGCTACGCGGAGGCGGAGGCGACGTTGCGGAACGCCGTCGCGATGACCCGCGCGGTCGTGGGCGATCGCTCGCCGGACCTCTACACCGCCGTGTCGAACCTCGCACGCGTGCTGGCCCGCGAGGGGCAGTTTGCCGAAGCGGTGGTGCTCTCCCGTGAGGCGGTCGACGGCTCGCGGCGGGTCCTCGGTGGCTCACACCCGGTCACGGCCACGATGCTGGCGCGGATGGGCCGGATCCTCCGCGAGTCGGGCGACGTGCGGAGCGCCGAAGCCCCCCTGCGCGAGGCGCTCGCGATCGAGCGCCGCACGTTGTCCGCCCGGCACGCGCGCACCGCGGAAACCCTGCTCGAGCTCGGGACCGTGCTCACCGCGACGCAGCGGGCCGCCGCCGCCGAACCGCTCCTTCGCGAGGCCGTGTCGATCCGCGAGGGCGACGCGCGTCAGTCAGCGACCTCGATCGCGCTCGCGCGCGGCGCGCTCGGCGCGTGCCTAACGACGCTCGGCCGCTACGCCGAGGCCGAACCTCTCGTGCTCGGGAGCTATCAGACACTCCGGCGCGTGCGCGCGACCACCGATCCCGAGGTGCACATCGCCCACGACCGTGTCGTTAGGCTCGAGACCGTCCGGCATCAGCGGGTGGCTGAGCGACGTTAGCGCGGGGCGCATGCGCAGGTCAGCAGCGATGCGGTACGCCGACGCGAGGCCGGTCGCTGCCGCGCACACGCACGACGATGGATGGAATCGCCCGACGCCGCACTGAAGCCGCCGGCGCACGCGTGCCGTCAGCGGCTTCCCGCCAGGTCGCCGCACGCGTTGGCGGATTCTCCCGACGGACTCACGTTGACCTCCGGAGCCCGCGCGCCGGTGGACGTGAGGGCGGCCGCCACGCGGGCGAGGTCGCTCTGTCGGTGCACGCCGAGCTTCGTGTAGACGCGGAGCAGGTGCGTCCGCAGCGTGCTCGCTGCGACCCCGAGCGCGTCCGCCGCTTCGGCCGGGGTGTGGCCGGCCGCGATGAGTGCGAACACGCGCGCCTCGGCCGGCGTGAGCCCGTACAGCGCGGCGACGATGTCGTCGACGCGGCCGGGCCGGGCCTGGGGCGACGCGATGAAGAGGGCGGCCACTGCGCCCCGCGCCGGCACGGACCGCTCCGGGCTGCCTCCGAGCGGCAGCAGGTGCAACGCGAACATGCGGGCGTCGTCCCCATGCCGGGAGACGCTGCCGCGGACGGGGATGCCGAAGCCGTTGTGACGCGCTCCCACCGCGCCCGGCAGACCGGCGTCCAGGCCGCGCACGATGTGCCCGAGCGCGTCAGTGATCGCACGCACCACGCCCGTCACAGACGAGGTGAGCCGCCCGTCGCGCACCCGGAGCGGCACGCCCTCGGCCAGCAGGTCACGAGCCGCCGCGTTGGCGTGCAGCACGCGGGCGTCGGCGGCGAGCAGCAGCACCGGCGCTGCGAGATGGTCGAGCACCGCTGCCAGGCGGCCCGCGGTATCGCGGTGCTCGTCGAGGAGTCGGCCGATGGCGGCCGCGCGCTGCACGTGAGGGACGAGCGCGCGCAACGCGTCCAGGTCGCCCGCCCCGACCGGGCCGCGGTCGCGGTGCCGCCCGAGTCCCACGCAGCCGACCGCGCCGCCGTCACGCGCGAGCACGAGCGCGACTTGGTCGACGATCCCGAGCGGGGCCGCCCAGTCCATGGCCCACGGGTTGGCGGGGTCGGTGAGGCCGCCCGGGTTGAGGCGCGAGAGCACCGCCGGCTCACCCACGGGGTGGCCCAGGATCACATCCATCCCGCCCCAGGCCGCAACGGCATGGGCGTCGTAGCGCCGCATGCGCTCGTACCAGCGCGGGGCGAGGTTGACCGCGTGCTCGACCTGCACCCGCCCGCCCGGGCCGTCGTGCAGCGCGAGGACGGCGTGGTCGAAGCGTAGCGCGCTCCGCACGCCGTCCAGGGCCGCAGGCCAGCGCGCCGGGTCGACCGCGGCATCATACAGAAGGCCGACGAGTCGTGAGAAGGTCGCGGCGGAGTGGGAGAGGCGCATGCGTCGTCTCACGGAGGATGAGGGTGCACGGACCGACCGTCGTGCCCGTGAGTGAACCTCCCGCGCAGGCCGCGCCTCCACCATTCGGTGGATGCGGGCGCTGCCGTCCGGCGCCAAACTCGGCGCTCCGGAGTATGGCCAGCCCGCGCGCGCTCGAACTCGGGCCACCGCGAGGATGCGTGAAGCAACAGCGGCCGACGATCCAAAGCCATCGCGCCGAGCCGAACAGCGACGACGAACGGCGAACACCTGGGGCGTTTGCGCCCTTTCCCTGACCTGCCGCGGTCTCTCAGCCCCCAAGCGCCTGTGTCGACCCCTTCGCTCCTGCTGACTCGCCCGGACGACCTGCTGCACCTTGG
>DASWUT010000414.1:0-1704 GCA_036401455.1 Gemmatirosa sp.
CGCGCGTGTAGAAGGCGAGCGCGCGGTCGAGGTCCGCGACCTGGAGGGGCACGGGGCCGAGTCGCGTGGCGTCCGGGAGCCGGAATCCGGACGCGGGCGGCTCACCGTAGCTGCCGGGGGTGGCTGGCAGAAGCTCGTTCATGCGAGCGCGAGGTGGTAGCGGCATCGCTCCGCGGTGATCCCCGCGCCCTGAAAGGCCACGGGCACCGCGACGATCTCGACGAAGCGGAAGCCGGCGTTTTCGAGCGTCCGGCGCGAGGCGATGTTTTCGGGCCCGCAGGTGATCCACAGCTCGTGAAAGCCGTGCCGGCGCGCGAGCGGGATGAGCAGTCGCACGGCGCGGCTCGCGTACCCGTGCCCACGGTGCATCACATCGATCCCGTAGCCGATCTGCCCGTAGTAGAGGAGGAAGCGGTCCTCGTCGGTGAGCCGCAACGAGATCTGCCCGACGCGCAGATCGTCGCGGCGTCGGTGGATGCCGAACGCGTACGAGGCGACGATGCCGTACGCGCGGTTGGGCTCGTGGAGTTCGGCCACGCGCACCGCGATCGCGTCGTCTGCGAGCGGGCCGGGGTCGAAAAAGGGTGCGGCGAAGACTTCGGGCGGCGGATAGCCGACGGGCGACGGGCGACGGCGCATGGGGGCAGCGTAGCCATTACCCTGCGCGGATGCCACCGCGCTACTGGAGTCTGAGCCGTGCTCCGCGCTACTCGCTGCTGCTCGCGCTGCCGCTGCTCATCGCCTACGAGGGGCTCGCGGCGCTCTCGGGCAACGTGGCCGGCGCGTCGATCCGCAACGGCGCCGACGTCTGGCTCAAGGCCCCCTTCATCGCCCTCCTCGGCCCGCGCGGGCCGGTCGCCTTCGGCGCGCTCGTCGTCGGTGGCGCGACCGTGCTCGTGTGGCGCGACGTGCGCCGCGCGCACGACGGCGTGCGTGCGCGCGTGCTCGTCGCGATGCTCGCCGAGTCGGCCGCGCTCGCGGTCGTGTGCGGCGTCGGCGTGGGCGCGGCGACAGGACTCGTGCTCCGCGTGCTGAGCGTCGGCGCGCCCGCGCTCGCGCGCTCCGCGGGCGGCGTCTCCGCGCTCGCCGCGCCCGCGCGACTGATGCTGTCGCTCGGCGCGGGACTCTACGAGGAACTACTCTTCCGCGTCGTCCTCGTCGGCGCGCTCGCCGCGCTCGGCCGGCGCGTCCTCGGCCTCACCCCGCGCGCGGCCGGCGCGCTCGCCGTCGTCGTCGGCGCGCTGCTCTTTTCGTCGGCGCACTACGTCGGCGCGTACGGCGACCGCCTGACGCTCGCCAGCTTCGTCTTTCGCGCGATCGCGGGACTCTTTTTCAGCGCCCTCTACCTGCTGCGCGGGTTCGGCATCACCGCGTGGACGCACGCACTCTACGACGTTGGCGTGCTCGTACTCGGGGGATGACGCCGCGCCCGGTCCGGCGCTTGCCGACGTGCCCGGCCATGTCCCGTCGCCCGTTTCCGCGCGCCCGCCGCGCCCGTGCATGTGGCGTCATCGCGAGCGCGCTCGCCAGCGCCTGCGCGAGCGCGCCGCGCGCGAACCCAGCGCCCGTTCCCACGTCGGCCATGCACGCGTCGGCGGCCGCGGTGACGCCGGCCGACGTTCGCGCGATCATCGGCGTGCTCGCCGCCGACTCGCTCGAAGGGCGCGGAACCGGTACCCGCGGCTCGATGACCGCCGCCCGGTA
>DASWUT010000415.1:0-2017 GCA_036401455.1 Gemmatirosa sp.
CCGGTACGCGGCGCACCATCTCGCGACGCCACCTCGCCGTGAGCTGCGCGCCATAGCGCCACGCGACGAACTCGGGCAAGCGGGGACGCCCCACGCGCACGAGGTCGACGCCATTCGCGACGCGCGCGAGTCCGACGTTGTCGGTCGAGGCCCGGAGCCGCGTGCCGCGGTACAGCCGTTCAGCTTCCTCGATCGCTTCCCACCGCTCCTCTAGCGGCGTCAGGTTCCAGCGGTGGCACGCGCCGCAGACGACCCACAGCCGTCCATTCGCGGCGTCGTACGCGAGCCGCCGCCCAACGGGGAACGCCTCGATCACCTCGTTTCGCCCGAGCTCGCCGTTACAGAAGAGGCAGCGTGTGTACACGACGGTTGGTGGTGCGGATCGACGTCAGGCGCTCGGGCGATAGCGGCCCCACACACCGGCGAGCGTGTCGGAGATCTCGCCCACTGACGCCCGCGCGCGCACCGCGTCGACGATGAGCGGCATCAACGGCTCGCGTGCGACGCCCGGGCTCGCGTACGGGCGTGCGGCTTCGGCGAGAATGCCTAACGTGCGCTCGACCGCGACGGCATCCCGTGCCCGGCGAACGGCGGTGAGCGCCGCGACCTGCGCGCGCTCGAGCGCCGTGTAGTCGGGCGCCGGGATGATCGGTGGCTCCTGATCGTCGCCGAACTTGTTGACGCCGACGACGACCGTCTCGCCGGCCTCGACGCGCAGCTGGTGCTCGTACGCGCTCCGCGCGATCTCGTCCTGAAAGAACCCGCGCGCGATCGCCTCGGCGGCTCCACCCATCGCGTCGACCCGTTCGAGCAGCTCGCGGGCGCGCCGCTCGAGCTCGTCCGTCAACGATTCGACGTAGTAGCTGCCGGCGAGCGGGTCGACCGTCTGCGCGGTACCGCTCTCGTAGCCGACGATCTGCTGCGTGCGAAGCGCGAGGGTCGCCGCTTCGGCGGTGGGCAGGGCGAGCGCCTCGTCGTAGCCGTTCGTATGCAGAGACTGCGTCCCGCCCAACACGGCGGCGAGCGCCTGCACGGTCACGCGGACGACGTTGTTGAGCGGCTGCTGGGCCTGCAGCGTGACACCACCGGTTTGCGTGTGGAAGCGCATGCGCGCGCTCGCGTCCGACGCACCGAATCGTTCGCGCATGAGCCGCGCGAACAGGCGCCGCGCGGCGCGGAACTTCGCCGCTTCCTCAAACAGGTCGTTGTGCGCGGCGAAAAAGAACGACAGCCGCGGCGCGAACGTGTCGACGGGCAGTCCGGCTTCGACGGCGCGTCGCACGTACTCCATCGCGTTCGCGAAGGTGAACGCGACCTCCTGCACCGCCGTCGCCCCAGCCTCGCGGATGTGGTAGCCCGAGATCGAGATCGGATTCCACTGTGGCACCTCGACCGCGCAGAACCGAAACGTCTCCGCGACGAGGTTGAGCGACGGCTCGGGTGGGAACACGTACGTGCCGCGCGCCGCGTACTCCTTCAAGATGTCGTTCTGTGTCGTCCCGGACAGCGCCGCGCGCGCGATCCCGCGCTCCTCGGCGACGACGACGTACATCGCGAGCAGGATCGACGCCGTCGCGTTGATCGTCATCGAGGTCGAGACGCGGTCGAGCGGCAGATCCGCGAGCAGCGCGTGCATGTCCTCGACGGTGTCGACCGCGACGCCCACGCGTCCGACCTCGCCTAACGCGCGCGGCGAGTCGGAGTCGATGCCCATCTGCGTCGGCAGGTCGAACGCTGTCGACAGCCCCGTCTGTCCGGCAGCGAGCAACAACTTGAAGCGGGCATTCGTGTCGGCCGCGGTCCCGAAGCCGGCGTACTGCCGCATCGTCCAGAGCCGGCCGCGGTACATCGAGGCCTGCACGCCGCGCGTGAACGGAAACGCGCCTGGGTCGCCGAGGTCGCGCGCATAGTCGACGGCGACGCCGTCCGGTGCGGTGTCGCGCGGCCGGTACACGCGCGCGACCTCGATGTCCGACGGCGACCGCCGGTCGTCGCCCGATGCGGCGGGTCTAACGGG
>DASWUT010000416.1:0-14517 GCA_036401455.1 Gemmatirosa sp.
GGCCGGGTCGGCCGCGTCGGTCAGAGCGACGAGGCGCGCGGCAGCAACGTCGCCGATGCGCACGGTACGAGCAGCGAACGGGCTCCGCCCATCAGGCGACGTGCGTCGCCTGGAGGATCAGCCCGAGCGACGGCGGATCGGGGAGGAGGAGGAAGAAGCCGCGAAGCCGGTCGGCAACGTCCTGGACAACGAACTCGGTCTCGACCACGAACACGTACTCCGCGGCCGCGTCGAGCCGGAGGAACGAGGGCGTCAGCACCGCGATGGCTCGATCGATCGCGAGCGTCGGCGGCGACGGCATCACGACCAGGCCCATGAAGTCGCTCAGCGCGTTGAGGTACGCGCCGCTGAGGATGTTGCCCGCCTCCTGCAGCGCAGAGCGTTCCATTTCGCCCAGCGCGACCGACGCGCCGATCGGACGCCGGAGCATGCGTTCGGCGAGGCGCAGCACCGTCGCCTTGGGGAGCACGAGCAGAGTTCGTCCGGTCAGGTCGCCCATCACGTCCATCAGGACCGCCGCGACGACGTCCGTGCCGGCGCCGAGTTGCGGCGCGATCTCGGTCAGCGCGGCGACGTGCACGGTCGGCACACTGATCATGATCGGGCTCCCCGTGAGTTGCGACAGCGCCGTCGCCGCGTGGCCGGCGCCGATGTTCGCGACCTCGCGCAGCGCGTCGCGCTGCACGGCGTTCAGCGTGCGCGGATCGTCGGCGCGGTAGCCGCTGGCAGTCGAGACGGCAGAGGCGAGAAACACGTCGGGCGGGGCGGGTCGTCGGGGGGAAGGGTCACGGCGCGCGCCGCGACGGCGGGAATGTCGAGCACGAGGGCGACTTCCCCGCCCTCGAGTATCGTCGCCCCCGCAGCGACCCTGAACGCGCCGCGGGGTGTCGCGACGGGTTTGAGCACGCAGTCGCGCGCACCGACCACCGCGTCCACTTGGACCGCGAGGATCGGAGCGTCGGGCGCAGGCGCAAGGATGACGATCTCGAACGCGCCGCGTTGCGCGCTCCCAGCGTCCGGCTCGGCCCGCGCATGCGGCGCGGACGGTCGCAGCAGGGTCGCGAGCGGAAGCACCGTTTGGAGCGCGGCGTCACCGTCCGGCGGGCCGAGGTCGCCGTCGTCGCCGGCCCGCGTTCCGCGCACGTGCGCGAGCGGAATCGCGTACGCGTCGCGTCCCGCGCGCACGACGAGCGACGGGACGACGGCCCAGGACAGCGGCATGCGCAGCGTGAAACACGTGCCCTCGCCGGCGCGCGTGCGCAGTGCGAGGCTGCCGCCTAACGCACGCACGCGTGCGAGCGCGGCATCGACGCCGACCCCGCGTCCCGAAAGGCGACCAACCTCGCGCGCCGTCGTCAGCCCCGGAAGCGCGAGGCAGTCGAGCAGCGCCGAGTCGTCGACCGCATCGGCGGCTCCGTCCGCCCCCGCGTGCAGATCGCCGCGCGCGCGAGCGCGCGCCACCACGGCGGCGCGGTCGACGCCGCGGCCGTCGTCCTCGACGCGGACGACGAGCGCGTTGCCATCACGCGCGACGCGTACGGTCACCCTCCCCTGCCGCGGCTTCCCGGCCGTCGCGCGCACCTCGGGCGCTTCGATCCCATGGTCGACGGCGTTTCGCAGCAGGTGCGTCAGCGGCTCGGCCAGCGCATCGATGACGGCGCGGTCCGCAACGACGTCGCCTCCGCTCGTCTCGAGCAAGACCTGTTTCTGCGCGGCGCTCGCGGCCTGTCGCACGATCCGGGGCAACTCCGTCAGCAGCTCCGCGAGCGAGACGAGGCGCGACGAGCGCACGACATCCGCGAGCGCGCCCGAGACGCGACCGAGTTCCGCAACGGAGCGCGCGAGCGGAGCGTCTCCAGTGTGGGCCGCCGCGTGCGCCACGCGGTCGCGCACGTGCGTCAGTTCGCCCGCGAGGTCGAGCAGGCGGTCGAGCATCGCGACGTCGACGCGAACCGTGCGCGACGGCGCGGGCACGGTCGCGCGCCGGACGTCGGGCGAAGCGTCACCCGCGCCAGCGTCCCGGTCGTGTCGCGCCGGAGTGGGCACGGGGCGCTCATCGTCGCTCGCGTCCGCGGCCGCACGCGCGAGGTCGGCGACGCGACCGATCGCCGGCGCCGGGTCGAAGGCGTGCCCGTCCGGCGCGATGCACGCATCGACCGCGTCGTCGAGCGCGTCGAGCGCCGCCGGCAGGTGCGGAATCGCGATTGCCCGGCGCGCTGCGGGCGCGCTCCGCAGCCGGCCGAAGACGTCCTCGAGGGTGTGCGCGACCGCCTCGACCGAGGCGTACCCCATCGCAGCGGCCATCCCCTTGATGGTGTGAACGCTCCGAAACAGGGCGTCGACGTCGACCACACCGCCGTCGGCGGCCACACGGTCGACCGTCTCGCGGGCGGCGCGCAGTTGCTCGCGCGCTTCCCGCGCGAAGAGCGCCGTGTACTTGGCGCTCGACAGCTCGGGCGCGAGTCCGGTCGCGTCGCTCAGGCCAGCGCCCGTTCGGCCGCTTCGATCACACGGCCGGGCTGGAAAGGCTTCACGACGAAGTCGCGCGCTCCGGCCTGGATCGCGTCGACCACGAGCGCCTGCTGTCCCATCGCGCTGCACATCACGACGCGCGCGGCGGGGTCGTGCGCGCGAATCGCTCGCACCGCATCGACGCCGCCCATGTCGGGCATGACGATGTCCATGGTGACGAGGTCCGGGCGCAGCTCCTGGTAACGCGATACGGCTTCGGCGCCGGTACTCGCCTCACCGATGACCTCGTAGCCGGCCTGCTGCAGGATGTCGCTCACCATCGTGCGCATGAAGAGCGCGTCGTCACAAACCAGGACCGTATGCGCCATCATCGTTCTCCGTCGGATTCGTCGACCACGTCGCGGATGAGAGCCGCCGCGTCGAGCAGCGGCAGCGCCGGGGCGCCCGAGGCGCTCGACCGCGGGGCGTCGTGCAGACGCACGGATCCAACAAGCGGCAACACGCGCCCCGACCACAGGCGAACGGGTGCGATGTCGGTCAGGTCCGGCGCCGCGATTGCTCCGGCGATCCGAACGGCCACGCCACCCGCGATGGCGAGCGTCTGCGTTCCCGCGTCCAGGATCACGATCGACCGGCGCGCGCCCGCATTCGCCACGAGGTCGAGTACGGGCACGATCTGCCCACGGATGGCGGTCAGCCCGGCGACGTCCAACGGCGAGCCCGGGTACTCGGTGACGTGCTCCGCGCTCGCGACCTCGCGCACGTTCGCGGCCGGGATGGCGATCCGCATCGCGGCCGCCGCGTCGTCGCCGATCATGAGGACGAGCACCTGTGCGGTGTCGCCGTCGTGCATCAGGTCACGACCGACCACGACGCCTGATCAATCGTCGGCGTAGAAGCCAAAGTGGTCGAGCGGATCTGGCAGATCGGCGAGGGACGGGTCGTGCACGAGCGTCGCGAGCGCGCGCCGGAGGTCGTCGGGCGGCGGTGCACGGAACAGCATCTCGCGCCCGTCGGCCGGATGCCGAAACCGCAGTTCGGCCGCGTGCAGAAAGTGGCGACGCGGCGGCAGCGCGACGACGCGCCGGCCGCCCCCACCGCCGTACACGTCGTCGCCGAGCACGGGGTGGCCGATGCTCGCGAGGTGCACACGAATCTGGTGCGTGCGACCAGTGTGGAGGCGCGCGCGGAGTAGATCGCCCGCGTCACCGCGCGCGAGCCGCGTGAAGTCGGTACGTGCGGACTTGCCGCTCGCGACGACGGCCATGCGTTGCCGGTTTCGCGGGTCGCGCGCGACCGGCTTCTCGACCGTGAACCGCTCGCTCGTCACGTGGCCCCAGCACGCCGCCGCGTAGCGTCGCGACACCTGACGCGCGGCGATCGCGGCCGACAGGATCCGGTGCGCGCGCTCGTTCTTCGCAACGACGAGTAGGCCCGAGGTGTCCTTGTCGATCCGGTGCACGAGTCCGGGGCGGTCGTCGTCGCCCCCCGCGTCACGCGCCTGACCGCGCCCGACGAGCGCGTTGACGAGCGTGCCGGTCCAGTTCCCGGGCGCCGGGTGAACGACCATTCCGGCGGGCTTGTCGATCACGACGAGGTCGTCGTCCTCATAGACGACGGCGAGCGGGATGTCCTCCCCGACCACCTCGCGTCCGACAGCCGGCGGGACGTCGACGAGCACCGTCTCGCCCGATCGCAGGCGCCAGCTGGCCTTCTCGCGCCGGCCGTCGACCGCCACGTGCGCGTTGGCGACCAGCGTGGCGGCCTGCGTGCGCGACATCGCGAGGCGGCGCGCGACGAACAGATCGAGCCGCTCGCCGGCCTCGTCGTCGCTCACGGCGAGCCGGTCGGTCACGGGCGGACCGTCATGCGACGGCGCTCACGGGCGCGCGACTTCCGCCGGTTCGGGCGGCGTGTCGGTCGCACCGCGGGGGCCCTGTTGCATGCGCGACTCGTAGCGCCAGAGGAGCAGGACGAGGAGCACCGCTCCGACACTGACGGCTGAGTCCGCAACGTTGAACGTCCAGAAGCGAACGTCACCCACCCCCACGTCGATGAAGTCGACGACGCCGGCCGGCGACCGGAACCGGTCGATGAGGTTCCCGAGGGCGCCGCCCATGACGGCCGCGATCGCGACGCGAAGGGCGTGCTCGTTCAGCGGCAGGCTGCGGTAGAGACGAAAGAGAAACCCGAGGATCAGGACGGTGAGCGCCGGGAACGCCCACCACGACGCGCGGCCGAGGTGCATGCCGAACGCGGCGCCCGGATTGAAGGTGAGCGTAAAGCGCACCGCGGTGCCGACGACGTCGCGTGGCACGTGCGGGACGAGGCTCGACACCGCGAGATGCTTCGTGAACTGGTCCGCCGCGACGATCGCCGCGATCAGCGCGCCGGCGATCACGGGGCTGAACGCGCGCGTCGCGTCGGTCGCGTCGGCTGTGGCCCTCGGGTACGCGCGCTCGCTCACGCGAGGCCTGCCCGTGTCGTGCCTAACGGCAGGTCATCCGCCGCGTCCCGGCGCGACTCGGCGCCCCAGAGCACGCGACAGAGCATCAGCGCGCCAACGGTCACCGCGACGTCGGCGAGGTTGAATGTCGGCCACCGGTACCGGCCGACTCCGATGTCGAGGAAGTCGACGACGCCGTCGTCGGACAGCAGGCGCGTGAGCGCGTTCCCGACCGCGCCGGCGGCGAGGAGCGCGAGGGCGAGCACGCGGCCGTTCGCCCGATCGGGCGTGGCACGGTAGAGTCGCCAGACGGCGCGGAGCACGACGAGGGTGAGGACGAGGAAGATGGCGCGCGACCATGGCCCGAGGTGCAGCCCAAAGGCCGCGCCGGGGTTGTAGACGAGCGTGAGGCGCAACCACTGCCCCGCGACCGCGTGCGGGAAGCCCGCCGGGGTCAGCGCGTACGCAGCGACCGCCTTCGTGAACAGGTCGGCGAGCACGACGACCACCACGACGGGCCAGAAGAGCACGCCGTTGGTGTTCGCCGCGTCGGGGCGGGCGGACGCTGGGTCAGCCGGCCTTCTTCCCATCTTCCTCGCGCTGCTTGCAGTCGATGCAGAAGCGCGCGTGCGGCAGGGCGTCGAGGCGCTCGAACGCGATGTTTCGACCGCACGAGTGGCAGCGGCCGAAGGTCTCCGGCGAGCGATACAGGCGCCGGAGCGCCTCGTCGAGATGCCAGAGGAATCGGCCTTCCTGGCTCGCAAAGAGGAACGCCTTTTCGCGCTCCATCGCGTCGGTACCCTGGTCGGCCATATGGAACGAGTACGAGCTCAGCTCGCCGGCCGATTCTTGCTGGCTCGCGCCGAAGGTCTCGCCGTGGTGGCCGAGCTCCTTGAGCACGCGCTTGCGCTCTTCGAGCAGGCGCTTCTCGAAGTACGCGACGTCCTTGGTCGAGAGCGGCGTGAAGGTGGCGGGCGACTCCTGGTCGCCCGCGGCCGTCGGCGCCGCCGTCGGGCCGGTATTGGCCATTCGAATCAGTCCTCGCTGGGGGTCTTGCGGAGGGTCACGTGCACGGCCTCGCCGTCGATCTCCAGTATCCGCGAAACCGCGGAAGCTAGCGGATCCGCGTCCGGAGCGGCGGCGCTTCCGGCTCCTGCGTCCGGCGTGGCGGACCCGTCGGCTCCGACGTCGAGGGCGACCGCGAGCACCTCGCCGGCGATGTAGTCCGCGTGGGCGCGAACGGCGGCCTCGACCTCGTCGTTCCCCGCCACGCGAAGCGCGATCCGATCGCTCACCTCGAGGCCGATCTCCTTGCGCAACCGCTGGACGCGGCTGACGATCTCGCGCGCGAGTCGTTCGGCGCGCAATGCGGGCGTGACGGTGACGTCGAGCGCGACGACGTAGCCACCGTCCTCCTGCACCGCATAGGCACCCGCCGCGCGGCGCAGGATCGTGAGGTCCCCGGGCTCGAGCGGGTGCTCGACGCCGTCGACCGAGATCGACACGGGCTCGCCGCGCTCGAACGCGTGCAACGACGCGGGACCGAGCGCCGCGACGGCCTGCGCCGCCAGCGGCGTCGACTTGCCGAAGCGCTTGCCGAGCGCGCGGAAGTTCGCCTTCGGCTCGAGCGTGACGAGCGCGTCGCCACTCGTCGCCCACTGCACCGTCTTCACGTTCAGCTCCGCCGCGAGCACGGGCGCCAGGCCGTGGAGCGCGTTCGTCACGCCGGCCTCGTGCAGCGGCGCGACGGCGACGAGCGCAGCGAGCGGCTGGCGGACGCCGATCCCGACGTCCTCGCGCGCCGCACGGCCGAGGTTGACGAGACGGCGGACGGCGTCCATCGCCGCGGCGAGCGCATGCGCGTCGTCGCCTAACGCGGAGGGCTCGGCGCGGACGTAATCGGCCAGGTGGACGCTCGCCCCTGCGTCGAGACCGCCCGTCAGCGCGCGATGCAACCAGTCGGCGACGAACGGGGTGAACGGCGCAAGCAGACGCGCGGTGACGAGCAGGACTTCGTGGAGCGTCGCGAACGCTGCCCGCTGGTCGTCGGTCGTGACGTCGTAGAACCGGCTCCGCGACAGGCGCAGATACCACTTGCTGACGTCGGCGTCGAAGAAGTCGACGATCCGCCGCGCGGCGGCCGTCGGATCGAGCGCGCCGAGAAGCGCGTCCGCGTCGCGCTCGGCGTCAGCGAGGCGGCCCAACACCCAGCGGTCGAGCGCCGGGCGCTCCGCCGGGCGCGGGTCGGCCTCGGACGGCGCCCATCCGAAATTGGCGTACAGCGCGAAGAACGCGTAGACGTTCTTGAGCGTGACGAGGAAATTGCCCGCGGTCTGGCGGATGAGCGACTCGTCGAACGCGCGCGGCTTCCAGACTTCACTGGAGCTGACGAGAAACAGGCGCGCCGCATCCGCGCCGTGTCGCTCCATCACGTCCCACGGGCTGACGACGTTGCCCCGGCTCTTGGACATCTTCTGCCCGGTCGCGTCGAGGACGAGGTCGTTGACGATCACGGCGCGGTACGGCGCCGCGGGTGTGCCGTCGTTGTTGGGCAACGCGTCGGCGAGCCCGGTCGCGATCGCGAGCAGCGAGTAGAACCATCCGCGCGTCTGGTCGACGCCCTCGGCGATGAAGTCGGCCGGGAACTGGCGCGCGACGACGTCGCGGTTCTCGAACGGGAAATGCCACTGCGCGAATGGCATCGACCCGGAGTCGAACCACGCATCTGCGACCTGCGGCACGCGGCGCATCGTCCCCGTGCCGCTCGGCGCAGGCCAGGAGTACGCGTCGATGAACGGCTTGTGCGGGTCGAAGTCGTCGGGCAGCGGCCGCCCGATCTTTGCGGCGAGCTCGTCGAAGGATCCGACGACTTCCACCTCGGTTGGCTCGGCGTCGTTGACCCAGAGCGGGAGCGGTGTGCCCCAGTACCGGTCGCGCGAGACGGCCCAGTCGATGTTGTTCTCGAGCCACGAACCGAACCGCCCGGCGCCGACGCTCTCGGGGTGCCAGTCGACCCGTGCATTGCGCCCGAGCATCGCATCCTTGAACGCCGTCGTGCGGACGAACCACGACGACCTCGCGTAGTACAGCAGCGGCGTGCCGCACCGCCAGCAGTGCGGGTAGCTATGCATGAAGCCGGACGCCTTCCAGAGCACGTCGCGGGTGCGCAGCTCCTCGATGATCGTCGCGTCCGCGCGCTTGACGAACGTCCCGCCGACGACCGGGACCGCGGCGTCGAACTCGCCGCGTGCGTTCACGGGCTGCACGAACGCGAGCGCGTGCCGCTGCCCCGCTGCGTAGTCGTCCGCACCGAACGCGGGCGCCATGTGCACGACGCCCGACCCGTCATCCGCGGACACGAACTCTTCCGCGACGATGATCTCGTGCGCACCCGCGCCAGGCGCGCCGTCGTCCGGGTAGGCGATCCAGTCGAGCGGGCGGCGGTAGCGCCGGCCGGCGAGCTCGCTCCCACGCAGGCGCGCGACGACGTCCCAACGATCGGTCCAGTCCGCGCCCAACACACCGGGCGCACGCGCCTCGGCGAGGACCAACGTCCAGCCGTCGGCGGCGGCTGCGTCGCGCCCGCGCTTGCGGACTTCGACGTAGTCGAGCGCAGGATTCACGGCGAGCGCGGTGTTGGACACCAGCGTCCAGGGCGTCGTCGTCCAGACCAGAATCCGACGCCGCCCGGCGGACGTATCGCCGCCCGCCGGCACGAGGTCGAGCGCGACGTACACGCTCGGATCCTCGACATCCTTGTAACCCTGCGCGACCTCGTGACTGGACAGGGTCGTCTCGCAGCGCGGACAGTACGGCAGGATCTTGTGCCCCTGCACGAGGAGCCCGCGCCGGAACAGCGTCGCGAGCGCCCACCACACGCTTTCGACGTACTCGTTGGTGTACGTGACGTACGGGCGCTCGTAGTCGAGCCAGTATCCCATCCGTGCGGAGAGCTGCTCCCATTCGGCGCGGTACCGGAACACACTCTCGCGGCAGAGGCGGTTGAACTCGGCGACGCCGACGCGTTCGATGTCCTGCTTACCGCTGATGCCTAACGCCTTCTCGATTTCGATCTCGACGGGGAGGCCGTGCGTGTCCCACCCAGCCTTCCGCGGCACGTCGTGCCCACGCATCGCGCGGTGGCGGCACACCAGATCCTTGATCGTACGCGCGAAGACGTGGTGGATGCCCGGACGGCCGTTCGCCGTCGGAGGCCCCTCGTAGAAGACGAAGGGCGTCCCGCCCGCACGCGCGGCCTGGGCGCGCTCGAACAGCTTCTCGGCGCGCCAGCGCTCGAGCAACGCTTCCTCGAGTTCGCGCTGTGGCCGGTCCGCGGCGAGCGTGGGGTAGTGCACCGGCGTCTGCGCGCCGCCCGTGGTCACGCGCCCGCCTCGACGTGCGCCGCGTCCGGCTCCGACGTACGGTCGGGCAGCGCGGCGCGCGCGCGCACTGGCGGGAGTGTTCGCTGCTCGGCGACCGACAGTTCGGCGAGCTGACGCTCGGCGAGCAGGCGAAGCTGCGCGAGGTACGTTCGGTGGACACGGTCGAGCGACTCGGCCTCTTCCTCGAGCCGCCGTAGCTCACCGCGGCGCTCTTCGGTGTGACGCATCGCTTCGACGCGCGCCGCGTCGATGGTGCGCTGCGCCTCGGCGCGCGCCTCGCGCACGACGCGCTCGGCCTCGCTCTGCGCCTCGCGTTTCACCAACTCGGCCTCACGCTCTGCGGCCTCGCGCGTTTCCGACCGCAACTGCTGGGCGGCGATGAGCGCCTCACTCATCGCGCGGTCCCGGTCGCGGAACGCCCGCAGCTGCTCGTGGAAGTTGCGGGCCTTCTGCTCCAACTCCTGCGTGACGCGCGTGAGGCGCTCGAGCTCGCCCGCGACCTGCTCCTTGAACTGATCCACGAGCGCGCGGTCGTAGCCGCGCATGGCGCGGCCGAACTCGTAGCGCCGTACGTCGAGCGGCGTCAGGCGGAAAGTGTCGTCGGCCATGCGAAGGGAGGTGGGCGCTGGCGGAGCACCCGATGCCGGGTGCCCCGCGGGCGATGTGTTAGGCGCGGGCGCCGAAAAGCGCGCTGCCGAGCCGGACGAGCGTGGCGCCCTCTTCGACGGCGATCTCGTAGTCGCCGCTCATGCCCATCGAAAGCTCGGTTGCGGGGTGGCCGGCCGCGGCCAGCGCCGCCCGTGCACCGCGCGCTCCCGCGAAGATCGCCCGAAGCGCGTGCTCGTCGGCATCGAACGGGGCGATCGTCATTACGCCGCGCACGACGATGCCTGCGAGAGCCGTGAGTCGCTCGGCCTCGGGCCGTACGAGGTCGACGTCGTACCCGCCCTTCGACGCCTCGCCGCTCACGTTGACCTGCAGCAGGACGTCGACCGGCCGGTGGCGCGCGACACCGTGGTCGTGCAGCGCGTCGGCGAGGCGCCCGCTGTCGCACGCGTGGATGAGCGCGAACTCGTCGACCTGCCGCACCTTGTTGCGTTGCAGGTGCCCGATCAAGTGCCAGCGCACGGGGACGTTGACCGCGGCCATCTTGTGTAGGGCTTCCTGCACGCGGTTCTCGCCGACGTCATGCACACCCGCCGACCAAACCTGTCCGACAACTTCGGCGGGGTGTGTTTTCGTCACGGCAACGAGCGCTACCCGTTGCGCGTGACCACCCCGCTGGACCGCGTCCGCGATGCGCGCCCGCACCTCCGCCACGCGATCGGCCACCGCGGACGCGGAGGGCGACGGTTGTGGAGCTAGATCCATGTGCGGCAACGACATGGCGGCCAAAGCTACCGCGCGACACAGGCCCCCTCAAGGGAACCGACCGCCGTGCCGGCGATGGCACGAATCGACGCCGCGGGGGCGTACGCCTCGGCGAGTGCTGCACGCGGGCACGCGAGCTGACGGTACGCCCACGCGACGACGCCGTCGCCCGTGGTGTCGCGAAGCCACGCCGCGTCGATCGGGGGCGCGCTCGCAACCGCCGCCGCGAGCGCACGGCGGTCACCGAGCGACGTCCCGACGACGCGGGCCAGCGTCGGCGAGAGCGCAATCCGGTTGTCGGGCACGACGACCGCGCCGGGTGCTTCGGCGGAGTCGGGCACCCAGCCGAGCGTGAGGCCGCGCAGCCGCCACGCGCCCGGTGCGATGGCGAGCGCGCGACGCGTCGCGTCGTCGGTGGCCAGGGAGACGACGAGCGGCCGACCTGCGCGCACCGCCGCAGCGCCGATCTGCGCGAGCGTCGGTGCCGGGCCGAGCCAGACGTCGACGGCACGCGCGTCGAGGAGGCCGGCGCGGCGCGCCAGCTCGGCGCGGTACCAGCGCGCGGGAAGCATGGATGCGGTGACCGGCGTGACGTCGCGCCGGAAGGCCCGGACGCCCTGCGCGTACCACAGCGGATACGTGTCGTTATCGCCGTTGACGACGAGCACGGCGCGGGGAGGCCCGTTGGCGAGCAACGCGCGCGCATAATCGGCCGCAGCGCGCGCAGCTGGCGGCAGCGCGCGCGACGACACGTTCCAGTTGAACGCGAGCGGCGCGCCAGCGACGCAGGCGCCCGCGGCGCCCGCGAGCCGGGCGGCACGCGTGCCGGCCGACCGCGTTAGGCAACGCGCGATCGCGACGGCGCCGATACTCGCCCACACGCCCCATCCCCACCAGGCGAGCGCAAAGAAGTAGTCGCGCTCGCGCGCTTCGTGCAGCGCGGTGTCGGGCAGCACGCCGGCACCGAAACTCGGCCCGGCCTTGAGGTTGAGGTACGTCGCGACGCCAACACTCCCTGCGGCGACGACCAGCAGGACGGCCATCCAGGAGCGCGCGTCGCGTCGGCGGTGCCACGCGGAGCCGAACACCCCGAGGAGCGCGAACGCGAGCGTGACCGCCGTGCGACGCCAGTTTGGAGGCGCGCCCGGTCCGATCCCGAGCGCGACCTGCCAGTCCGCCCACTCCCCGACGTTGGCGAGTTGGAGCCACGCGGGCGCCTGCCGTGGCCAGAGCGGCGCGACCGCGTACTGCCGACGCGCGACGACCTCGACGAGCCGCGTCCACGTGGACGGATCGCCCTGATCGAGCCACGGGTCGTGCCGCGCGCGCACGAGGAGGATCAGCGTCGCCGAGAGTGCGACGAGCGTTGCGGCCGCGATCGCGCGCGCCTCACGGTGCGGTGCGGCGCGTGTGGCCGCCGTGCGTACCGGAGCGAACGCGCAGAGCGCGAGGCCCGCGGCACCAACCGCGATCACCGTCCCGCGCGCCGTGCCAACGCCGGCGGCGAGGACCGTGCCCGAGACGAGGGCCGCGACGCGGCGGCCCGAGTATGCGCCTAACACGGCTCGTACGTCTCCGATGCCGGGTGGAACGGTGGCCAGCCACACCGCGGCCGGCGCGACGACGAGGGCGCTCAGGTGCAGCGGCACCGCGAGGGCGAGCGCGTACGCTGTCGCCGCAACCGGGCCGCCTCGCGAGTGTGGACGGTCGCGTATGCGCCCGGCGTGCTCTCCCGCGACGAGGGCAGCGCAGGCGAGGGCGAGGGACGCGGCGTAGACCTCTGCCTCGGTCGCGTTCGCCCAGACGGTGGTCATCGTTCCGGCGCAGAGCGCAGCCGCGACACCGCAGGCCGCGTCGCGCGTCCAGCGCGCGACGAGCCAGGCCATACACGCGCCCGCCGCCGCCGTGCACGCCGCCGACAACACGTTTCCGGCGAGCGCTTCCGGCGCACCGACGAGACTCGCCGCGAGTACCCATGTGCGCCCGAGCGCTACGAACAGGGGCGTCCCTGGCGGATGTGGAATGCCGAAGGTCGCGAACGCGGAGAGGAACTCGCCAGCGTCCCAGAACGTCACGTCGGGCGCCGTCGTCGCTACGTAGATGGCGAGCAGGACGACGCCGGCCAAGGCCGCTGCGGCGCGGGGCCCGGTGTCGCTCCAGCCGGCCGCCGTCAACCGGCGAGTGGGATGCTGGCGAACTCCGACGTGCGGCCGCCGCGGCCACGAAGCAGCTCGCGGAGCTCGGCGGGCTGCAACGATCGCCGCAGGCGACCGTCGACGGCGAGCGACACGATTCCCGTCTCCTCGCTGACGACGACGACCAGCGCGTCGCTCTCTTCACTGAGGCCGAGCGCGGCGCGATGGCGCGTGCCTAACGAACGGTCGTCGACTCGCGCCTGCGACAGCGGCAGGATGCACCCCGCGCCGACGATCGTATCGCCGCGCACGACGACCGCGCCATCATGCAGTGGCGAGTACGGCGTGAAGATCGTCGCAAGCAGGTCGCCCGACACCTTCGCGTTGAGCAGCGTACCGGTCTCGAGTACGTCGCCGAGCGAAACGTCGCGCTCGACCGCGACGATCGCGCCCGTGCTCGATCGGCTGAGGCGTTCGACCGCGTCGCCGATCTCATCGACGACCTCGTCTTCCTCGAGCGCCCGGACCAGTCGCGTCGTCCGTGGCTGCGTCAGATGCAGAACGGCCGCGCGCAGCTCCGGCTGGAACGCGACGAGCGCAACGAACGGAAGATACCGGACCGCCGACGCGAGCAGCGTTCCGAGCAAGGTCAACTCGAGCGCCCACGCGACCCCGTACGCGACGGCGAGCACGAGAAGCGCGACGACGAGTTGCACGGCGCGCGCACCGCGGACGAGACGCAGCAGCCGATAGGCGATCCACGCCACGAGCCCGACGTCGAGCACATCGCGCCACCCGACGTGGAACGCGTCGCCGAGCGCGCGGGAGAGGTCGGGGGTCGGCATGCGCCGAAGCTAGTCCCGCGGCGTGAACGGATGGACCCCCGAGCGGCTATCCGCGCGTCCTCAGGATCGCCCATGCCACGTCCAGCGCCTCACGATGCACCCGAACGTCGTGCACCCGGAACAGGCGTGCGCCGCGGGCGAGCGCGGCGACGTGGGCGCCGAGCGTCGCCGCGACGCGCGCCGCTGGTTCTACGACCCCGCTCAACTCGCCGACGAACCGTTTGCGCGATGCGCCGACGAGCAGCGGACGTCCGAGCGCCGCGAATGCGGGCAATCCGGCGAGCACGGCCACGGACGCCTCCGTCCGTTTCGCGAACCCCACGCCCGGATCGAGGACGACGGCCTCGGCGTCGACGCCGGCCGCGGCTGCGCGCGCGAGCGCGCTCGCCAACTCGGCCCTGACTTCGGCGAGGACATCGGCGTACGCGGCGTGGACGAACGTGGCCATGTCGGCGACGTGCCCACGCGAGTGCATGAGCACCACGCCCGCGCCGGCCGCGGCGCACACCGCCGCGAGTGCGGGATCGAGCCGGAATCCCGACACGTCGTTGACGATCTCGGCGCCGGCGTCGAGCGCGGCGCGCGCGACGTCGGCCTTGACGGTGTCGACCGACAGCAGGAGGGACGGATGGGCGCGCCGCAGCGCGGCGATCACCGGAACGACGCGCGCGCGCTCCTCGACCGCGCTCACGCCACCGCCGTTGTGCGGCCGCGTCGACTCCCCGCCGACGTCGACCGCGTCCGCGCCCGCGGCGACGAGCGCATCCACGTGCGCGCGCGCGCGCTCGACGGTGTCGTAACGCCCGCCGTCGCTGAAGCTGTCTGGCGTGACGTTCAGCACGCCGAGCACGAACGGTCGGTCGAGC
>DASWUT010000417.1:0-2534 GCA_036401455.1 Gemmatirosa sp.
GCCGGACGCGCCGCACCCGGTGCCGGCGCGTGACCGGCCCCGCCTGTCCGCCGCCGTTGAGATCCTGGACGGTCGCCTCCGGGCGGTGGACGCGGTGCGCTGACCACGGTGCGCTCGTCCGTCGCACGGGAAGCATTCCTGCGCCACGGCGACGGACGCCATCGCCGGCGATGGCGGCTGACCTGCGTTCGCGGTGGCCGAACGATGCCCGCGTGCGTCCGATCGCCCTGCGATGCGGCGATGTGCCCGCGACGCGCCGACGTGGGCTGGCATTCGCACGGGCCAGCCCGTCGGGGTGGCGCGACGGTCACAGGGACTGCCGCAGTGCACCGCCGGTCGGTCGACGGCTCAGCCGCCCTGGGGGTGCCTCGCGCGCACGCCCGCGTTGAAATTGTGGGCGGCGTCCGCGTCGGCGTCGGGCGGCGGCGGGCGGCGAACCCAGCGGTGGAGGGGGGATGACCACAACGGCGGCGGTCGGGGTGGACGCGGGGACCGCGGCGGCGCAGCGGTTCACCGGGCCCGGCGAGATGCGGGCGCGCTGCCGGGCGTTCGACTGGGGGGCCACGCCGCTCGGCCCGGTCGCGCGATGGTCCGCGAGCCTGCACACCGCCGCGGGGATCGTGCTCGCCGCGCCCACCCCGATGATCCTGCTCTGGGGCCCGGAGCTGGTGCAGCTCTACAACGACGGCTACGCGGCCATCATGGGGGCCAAGCACCCCGCGGGGCTCGGCCAGCGCAACATCGAGTGTTGGCCGGAGGTCTGGGACTTCACCGCCCCAGTGTACGCCGGCGTGCGCGCGCGCGGGGAGTCGTTCACGTTCCGCGACCAGCGGCTCGTCTTGGAGCGCCACGGCCGGCCGGAGGAGACCTTCTTCACCCTGACCTACAGCCCGGTCCCCGACGACACGGGCGATGTCGGCGGGGTGCTCGTGACGGTCGTCGAAACCACGACGCAGGTGCACGCGCGTAGCGCGCGCGCGGTGGAGCGCGAGCGGCTGCTGGCCGAGAGCGAGGTGGCCCGGGCGCGGTACGCGCACCAGGTGCGCCTGTTCGACGGGATCGCCAGCACGACCCCCGACTTCGTCTACCTGTTCGACCGCGCCGGCCGCTTCCAGTACGCGAACCGCCGCCTGCTGGAGGTGTGGGGCGTCTCGCTCGCCGACGCCGTCGGCCGCACGTGCCTCGAGCTCGGCTACGAGCCGTGGCACCACGACATGCACATGCGCGAGATCGCCGAGGTGATCGCGACGCAGCAGCCGATCCGTGGCGAGGTACCGTTCCGCGCGCCGGTGACCGGGATCTTCGGGGTGTACGAGTACATCTTCACGCCCGTGCTCGGCCCGGACGGCGAGGTGGAGCTCGTGGCGGGGACGACGCGCGACGTCACCGCCCGGAACGCGGCGGAGGCGGAGCGCGCGCGCCTCTTGGCCGAGAGTGAGCGCGCGCGCGTGGACGCGGAGGCGGCGCGAGCGGACGTGGCGGCCGTCAACGCGCAGCTCGAGACGCAGGCGCTCGAGCTGGAACGCTCGACGCAGCAGCTGCAGGAGCAGGCGACCGAGCTCGAGGTGCAGGCCGTCGCATTGCAGCGGACGGCCACGCAGCTGCAACTGCAGGCCGACGCGGCAGAGCGCGCCCGCGATGACGCGGAGGCGGCGCGGCGCACCGCGGAACTCGCGAACCAGGCGAAGGGACTCTTCCTGGCCAACATGAGCCACGAGCTGCGCACGCCACTCAACGCGATCGGCGGGTACGCGCAGCTGCTCGACATGGGGCTGCACGGCCCGGTGACCGCCGAGCAGCACGGCGCGCTGGCGCGCATCCAGGCGGCGCAGACGCGGCTCCTGGCGCTCATCAACGACGTGCTGAACTACGCCAAGCTGGAGAGCGGCCGCGTCGAGTACGACGTGCGGGCGGTGGAGGTGGGCGACGTCGTGCGCGACGTCGTCCCGCTCCTCGCGCCCCAGCTGCGGGCGAAGGGGCTCGCGTTCGCGGTCCGGCTGCCGGAAACGGCGTGCACGGTGTGGGCCGACCGGGAGAAGCTCGGCCAAGTGCTCGTCAACCTGCTCTCCAACGCGGTGAAGTTCACTGACCCGCCCGAGCCCGGCACGGGGGCCGCAGGGTGCGTCACGGTGAGCGTCGCGACCCGGGCGGACGCCTCGCCGGATGCGGGCAGCGCCGACGGTGGCATGGGGGCTCACCGGGGGCCGCCAGAGGTCGTGTACCTGCAGGTGCGCGATACGGGGCGGGGAATCCCGCGCGACAAGCAGGAGGCCATCTTCGAGCCCTTCGTGCAGGTCCGCACGGGGTACGCGCAGGCGACGGAGGGCACGGGGCTGGGGCTGGCGATCAGCCGCGACCTGGCGCGCGGCATGGGCGGGGACCTCCGGGTGCGGAGCCGCGAGGGCGAGGGCGCGACGTTCACCGTCGCGCTCCGGCGGGCCGTGGCCGGGGCCGCGGCGCCGGCAGACGCGTAAATCGCGCGGCCCTACGACGACGACGCAGTCGGGGTGCCGCCCGGGGCGCCGATGGACGCC
>DASWUT010000418.1:0-2087 GCA_036401455.1 Gemmatirosa sp.
GCTGCTGCGTGCGCGCGACCCGGCAGCCGCGCAGCGCGCCGTCGAAGGGTTCGCCGCACGCGTCGCCCGTGAATTCGGCCCGGGGCCGAGTGCCGCGCTGCGCGCGCTCGCCGACGAGGTGCGCACGACGCTGGCGAGCGCGCCGCGTGCGAGCGCGCCGCGTGCGGAACCGCCGGCCTCGGTGGCCGCGGCGGACGTGGATGTCCCGGTGCTCGCCGTCGACGCGGTTGCAACGCTCGACCCGCGCACGGCACCGGTCGCCCCCGGGCGGGTCGCGCCTGAGCGGCCCGCGGGTTGGCGGGTGACGCGCTGGCGGACCGTCGTCGTCGGGGGCGCCGTGGCGTGCATCGCCGCCGCGCTCGGGACGGCCGCGGGCACGCGCGCCATCGCGCCGGACGCGACGCGCGAACTCGAACCCGCGCCCGCGGCGCGGGGGCTGTACGAGGAAGGGCTGCGGGCGCTGACCGATCGCGGAGACGACGCGGCCGCACTCCCCCTGTTTCAGGCCGCCCTTCGCATCGACTCGAGCTGTGCGCCGTGCGCCTACCAGGCCGCGGCCACGATCGGGGCGCGTGCGGGGCGGGTCACCCCCAGCCCTGAACTCACGGTCGCCGAGCGCCTGGCGGCGCGTGCCGCGCCCGTCGACCGGCTCCGCATTCGCTACTGGTTGGCGGCCTACCGGGACGAGCCGGCCCGTGTCGCGCTTGCCGAGTCGGTGCTCGCGTTGCGCCCTGCGGACCCCGAGGCCGAGGTCGCGGTCGGCTCCTCACTGGCCCACGCCGGCGCCTACGCGGCCGCGCTACCGCATCTGCGACGGGTGCTCGCGCTCGATTCGTTCGGCCTGCGCCGCGGGGGGGCACGGTGCGCGGCCTGCGACGCCGAGTGGGCGCTGGTCGCCGACTACTGGGCGATGGACTCGCTGCCCACGGCCGAACGCGAGGCCGAAGCATGGGTGCAGGCGCAGTCGCGCTCCGCGCTCGCGTGGGACGCGCTGGCGGAGACGTTCGAGCGCGAGGGGCGCTTCGACGTGGCGCGCGACGCGCAGGCGCGTCGGGTCGCCGTCCAGGGCGGGGCCGCCAACGACCTCGTCGACCACATGCGGATGGCGCTGCGGGCCGGGGAGTTTGCCGAGGCCGAGCGGGTGTTGCAAGCGTTGCGCGAAGAAGACAACGCCGACACGCGGGTGGGGGCCCTCTGGTTCCTGATCATCCTACGGCGCGATGAGGGACGCCTCCGCGAGGCGCTGGACCTCGCGCGCCAGTTCGCGGAGCTGCCCGACTCGCAGGACCAGCCCGGGATGCCCGGGACCGGGGAGTTCCCGGCAGCGCAGGTGCTCTTCGAGCTCGGGCGTTGGCGCGAGGCGGCCGTGCGCTGGCGGGCGCTCGCGCGCGTGGACACGGCGTACGCCCGCGTCCTGCCGGGCGAGGCCGCGCGGCGGCGGACGTGGATGCTCGCGCAACTGGCGACCGCACTGGGCGCGGCCGGCGACGTGGGAGCGCTCGTCCCGTTGGTCGACAGCGTCGAGCGCGCGAGCGCCGGCAGTGCGTACGGGCGCGATCACGTGCTCGGCCAGTACGTACGCGGCCTCGTGGCCGAGCAGGCGGGCAACCTACCCGCCGCCGAGCACGCGTTCCGGCGCGCGATCCTCTCGCCGACGGAGGGGTACACGCGCGTAAACGTCGCCCTCGCCCGCGTACTGCTGGCCGAGGGGCGCGCGGCCGAGGTTCCCGCGATTCTTCGCCCCGCGTTCGCGGGGTCGGTCGAGGCATCGAACTACTACGTGACGCGCCCCGAGCTGCACGAGTGGCTCGCGCGCGCGTTCGACGCGACCGGCGCGCGCGACAGCGCCGCGGCACACTGGGCGCGGGTGGCAGCGGCGTGGCGCGACGCGGACCCACCGCTCCGGGCGCGCGCCGCGGTCGCGCGGGCGCGGCTGCACGCGCTCACCGATCGGCCGGCGGGGGCGGCGCGACGTCGCGCGCTGAGGCCCCGAGCCCACAGCGCTGCCGTTCGCCGCAGCTGCTGTTCGCCGCAAGGTGGACGTGGGTCGCGCGGTTCATTCGTGCGCGTACCGGCCCGAGCGCCCT
>DASWUT010000419.1:0-2093 GCA_036401455.1 Gemmatirosa sp.
GGTCACGCTTCCCGGCGTGTCCGCGCCGGCTGCGCCCGCGCCGCCGCGGCTCGCGCGCTGCGCTTGCAGCATGCCGCGCACCGAGTCGGCGTTGAGTCCGAGCGCCGTCGCGGCGGTGATCGCGTCCCGCCCGCTGCGCACCGCGTCGACCGGCACCGCGAGCACGTTGTCGCGCTCCGAGACGAGCACCGACACGTCGGTGTTCATCCCCGGCATGAGCGCGCGGTCCGGGTTGTTGATGCGGATCAGCACCGGAAAGAACGTCACGCTCTGCTGCACCGTCGCCTGTGGCTCGACCTTCTCGACGCTGCCGTGGAACGTTCGCCCGGGATAGGCATCGACCGTGACGCGCGCTTCCTGGCCCGGCTTCACGCGGCCGATGTCGCTCTCGTTGACGAGCGTGCTGTCGTAGACGGCGCCGAGGTCGGCGACGGTCATCAACACGGTACCGCCGGACGGCGAGTTGACCGACGAGGCGATGACCTGGCCGAGCGAGACCGGGCGCGTGATGACCGTGCCCGCCGATGGTGCGCGGATGACGACGTTCTCGATCCCGATGCGCGCGTTCTCGAGCTGCGACTGCGCGGCGACGAGCGACGACTGCGCGTTGGCGTAGGCCAGGCGTGCCGCCTCGATGTCGGGTGCGGTGAGCACGCCCTGGCGCAGCAGGGCGGTGTCGCGCACGAACTGCGTGCGCGTGATCTGCACCTGTGAGCGCGCCGCGACGACCGCCGCGTTCGCCTGGTTGTAGTTGGCCGTCGGGATGCGCGGATCGATCCGGACGAGCACCTGCCCTTGCATGATCTTCGACCCGGTCTGGACGGGGAGCGCGGTGATCTGCCCCGACGTTTGCGAGCGCACGTCGACGGCGTTGATCGGCGTCACGGTACCGGTGGCCTCGACGTCGACGACGATGTTCTGCCGCGCAGCCGGCGCGCTCTGGATCGCCGTCGCGGCGTCGGCCTGCTTCTTGGCGCACGCGCCGGACACGACGGCGAGCAGGACGAGGGGCAACGCGAGGCGGCGAGGGCGCACGGTCAGGGATCGCACGGTCAGAGGTCGCAGGGTCATTGGTTGCCGCCGACGAGTGCTTCGAGCTGCGCCCGCGCGGTCCGCGCGGCGAAACGCGCCTGCACGAACGCGAGTCGCGCCTGCGTGAGCGTGCTCTGCGCCGTGAGCACGTCGAGCGACGTCGCGACCCCGAGTTGGTAGCGTTGCTGCTGCACGCGGAGGTTCTCCTCGCCGGCGGCGATCGCCTGGTTCTGCGTGGCCTGCTGCTGCCCCGCGGTGCGCAGTGCGGTGAGCGCCTGTACCAGCGTCTGCTGCGCGGCGAGCTCCGCGTCACGCACCGCGGCATCGCTGTTGGCGAGGTTGACCTCCGCGTTCGCGACGGTCGTCGCCGTGTTGAGCTGGTCGAACACCGGCAGCGTGATCGCGAGCCGAAGCTGGCCCGACGGCACGTAGTTGACCCCGAACGGGTCGAGCGTGCTCGCCGCGCCCGTGACGTTGCGCCCGTAGGTCAGCGAGAGATTGGGGAAGTACGCTGCCCGGGCGGACCGCGCCTGGTTGCGCGCCTGGTCGACCGTCGACCGCGCCTGACGCACCACCGGACCGGTCGCCGCCAGTCGCGCGAGGCCGGCGCTGTCGATGGTGAACGTCGTGTCGGCCGGCAGGCCGCCCGACGTCGCGCTCACCGGCGAGTCGGAGCCGATCACGCGCGTCAGCGTCGCGTCGGCGTTGGCGCGGTCGCTCGCCGCCGTGATCGCGGCGAGCTGCGCCTGGCCGACGGCGATCACGGCCTGCAGCGAGTCGCTCCGCGTCGCCGTCTGCGCGCGCAACTTGGCCGTCGCCAGGGCGAGCTGCACCTGGGCCTGGGCGAGCTGGTCCCGCGCGGCCGCTTCGGTCTCGCGGGCGGCGAGGGCGGCGAAGTACTGCTGCTTGACGGAGAGCGCGAGGTTCGCGTTGGTCGACAGGGTGTTGGCCCCCGCGGCGGCCTCCTGCGCCCGGGCCGCGCGCACGTCGTACACGCGCTTGAACCCGTCGAAGAGCGTGAGCGAGGCGGTGATGCCGGTGGTCGTCTGGTAGGCGCCGTT
>DASWUT010000420.1:0-1961 GCA_036401455.1 Gemmatirosa sp.
TTGAAGCTCCCCGAGAGGAGCGGCAGCACGCCGGCCGTCTTGCCGTGAAAGCCGCCCCAGAAGCCGACGAACTCGCTCTTGCCCGTGTAGGCCTTGGCGAGACGGAACGCGCTCTCGACCGCCTCGGCGCCGCTGGAGTACAGCTGCGTGCGCGACAGGTCGCCGGGCGCGATCTCGGCGACGAGCTTGACGAGGGCTGCGCGGTGCTCGCTCGTGAACGAGCCGATGTGCACCTTCGCCACCTGCTTCTGCATCGCGGCGACGAACTTGGGGTGCGCGTGGCCGAGGCTCGCGACGCCGACGCCGGCGAGGAGGTCGGTGTAGCGCTTGCCGTCGACGTCCCACAGATGCGCGCCCCGGCCGTGGTCGATCGCCAGGTGGCTGAACAGGGCGACGCTCTGCGTGCCGGGCGCGAGGTACTCCGCCTCGGCCTCGTGCATCGCGAGCGAGCGCGGGCCGGCGGCCGTGGGCGCGTCGGTAAAGGCGTCCGGAGACGCGTCGGTCGGAAGAAGAAGGCCGCCGGCCATGATCGGGTCAGGAAAAGTCGTCGTAGGAGCGGCCCTCGTGGCCGCCCCCTTCGTGGTCGCCCCGGGTCGCCGCGCGCGCGAAGGGCCCGGCGAGGGCGGCCGGGCGGTACGCGCGGAGCAGGCGGTGCGCATCGGCGGGCGCACCCGCCACGTCCTCCCCGGTCACCTCTTCCGCCATCGCGTACGCCGCGATCGCGGCCGCCGCCTCGGCCCGGAAGGGCGCGAAGCTCGGCCAGTCGTTGAGGTCGATGAGCACGGGCGCGTCGGGCGCGGGGAGCGCGACGTCGCCGCCGAACACCTCGAGCCCGAGCGCGCGCGCGGCGTCGAAGGCGAGCGCGCGCAGCCGCGCTTCGTCGACCACCGGCCGCGGGCCGTCGAGCCCGGCCGCCGCGTCGTACCAGCGGAAGAAGCGCCCGTCGGCCACACCGTAGAACTTGATCACCGGCCCGCCAACGTCGGTCTGCAGGGCGACCCGCCCGATGCCCCGCGCGCGAAACTCCGCCGCCGCCGCGGGCGCCTCGGCCGCGGCGACCGCGACGACGTCGTCGGCCCGCTCGGCGTGCACGTCGCCGCGCTTGATCCAGACGCGCCCACCGGCCCGCGCCGCGGCCCGCACGACGGGGCTTGCCACCACCCGTGCGACGACGTCGGCCGGAGCGGCGCTCGCGAGGTCGACCACGTCGGTCGCGGGAAAGCGCACGCCCGCCGCGGCGAGCGCCGGGACGAGCCGGTGGCGGTGGCAGCCGAGCACGCTCGACGGGCGGTTGATGAAGCGCGCCCCTGCGCGTTCGAGCCCGAGCAGACGCGCCGTCGCAGGTCCCTGCGACATGCTCAGGTACAGGTCCGCGTCGCGCGGCACCACATCGGCGGGGGGCGGCGCGTCGTCGGCGCCGTCTGCCCCGAGCGCGGCTTCGTCCACGCGCACCATGTCCCACCCAGCGTCACCGAAGTGCGCGAGCGTATCGTCGAGGATCGCCGTGTCGTTGGTTCGGTGCTGCGCGGGCGAGTAGGACGACTTGCGAAAGAGAGCGACGACGCGGGGCATGACGGGAACGAGTGGCGTGGCTCCGACGAGCCGCAGCGTATGCAATCGACCCCGGCCGGCCTTCGCAACGCTTGCGCAACGGTTTCCCGACTGCGAGGATCCCGATTAACGCCAGATTAACACGGCGAGGCCGACCGGCGGTACGACGCATGCCGTGCCACAGCCGGGCAGCGAGTCAGACAGTGACTCAGGTGGCGGACCAGGCGGCCGCGTACGCATTCGCCGCGTCCAGGTCGCGCCGGTGGTCGACGTCGAGGATGCGCGGCACGACCGCGGCGCGCACGTCTCCGCCGGCGTCGACGAGCGCGGCGAGAAAGGCGCGCATCCGCTCCCCGCCCGCCGCGGCCAGGGCATGCGCCCGTTCGCGCGCGACGGGGGAGAAGGCGTAG
>DASWUT010000421.1:0-2526 GCA_036401455.1 Gemmatirosa sp.
GTGCGGCCAGCCGGTCGACCTCGGCGGCGCGGGCGCGGGCGGCGCGCGCCTCCTCGCGCGCGGTCGACAGGAGCCGTGCGGCGACGACGCTCGTGACGAGGAAGGCGACGAGCACCAACCAGTCGCGTGGCTCGGCGACGACGAGCGTGCCGTAGGGCGGCAGCAGGAAGTAGTCGAAGGCGAGGAACGCCGCTCCCGCGACGATCAGGCCGAGCACCCAGCCGCCGCCCGCGCTCGCCCCGAGCACGACGAGGAGCAGCACGAGCGCGGTGTGGGCCTTCTCGAGCTGCCCGCGCACGGCAACGAGCAGGGCGATGCTCGCGGCCAGTGCCGCCGGCCAGAGCACGCGCGGATCGAACGCGACCCGCCACCGCGGCGCTCGCCACCGCCCCGCCCGCTCCGTCAGAGCGCGAACCGGTAGCCGACCCCCGCCTCGGTCTTCAGATGGCGCGGGCGGACCGGGTCCGCCTCGAGCTTGCGCCGCAGGTGGGCGACGTGCACGCGCAGGTACGCCTGCGCGTCGCCGTACGCGCGCCCGGGCCACACGGCCGTGAACAGCTGGCGATGCGTGAGCGGACGGTCTGCGTGCGCGACGAGCGTCGTCAAAAGTGACCACTCGATCGGCGTCAGGTGCACCGGCACGCCCGCGCGCTCGACGAGGCGGCGCTCGAAGTCGACGACGAGGTCGCCCGCGGTGAACCGCGTCGCGTCGGTCGCGGCTGCATCGCCCGCAGCGCCGTCACGCTGCGCCGCGCTGGCGCGGGCGGAGCGCCGCAGCAGGGCGCGTACGCGCGCCTGCAGCTCGACGACGGAGAACGGCTTCGTCAGGTAGTCGTCGGCGCCGCCGTCGAGCAGCTCTGCCTTTTCGGTGTCGGCGTGGCGCGCGGAGAGCACGAGCACGGGCACTCCCGACCACGCGCGGAGATCGCGCAGCACGGCGCGACCGTCCATGTCGGGCAGGCCGAGGTCGAGCACGATGAGCGCGGGCCGTTCGGCGGCCGCGTGCGCGAGCGCGGCCTCGCCGGTGCCGGCTTCGGTCACGCGCGCCGCGATCGGCGGATCCGATTCGGCGAGCGCGTGGCGAACGGCCCGCCGGATCGGGACCTCGTCGTCGACGACGAGAACCGTGACCGGCGGGCCGTGCATCGCCGGAACTGCGGCGATCGTCAGCTATTGCCGAGCGAGGGGTTCTTGTTGCGACCGCCGATCGCGTCCTCGTCGGGCTCGCCGTCGCTCGCGCGCAGCGGCGCCTCGGTCGAATCGGGCGAGGTCATCCCCTTGCTCATCCCGCCGTGCTTCTCGGCAAGCTCCTTCAGCCGGTCCGCGTTGGGGCCGGTGAGCTCGTGATGCGTGTCCTTGTTCTGGTCATCCATGGGCGCAAATCCTCGGTGTTCGGGCGTCGGGTGTGCGGACGCGCGCTCGTCGCGCGTTCCACGAGCGGGGGGACGTGCACGCGCCGTGCCTTACGGCCCCGGTCGTCGAGCATTGGCCGGACGGTCGCTCGGGCGCGGAACGGAAGTCGCGCGGAGCGTCGCGCCGACCCGGCCAGCGGTTTGGCGGCCGGTGTGCAGCCGAAACACGGTCGGTGTCGTGTTAGGCGCGCTCCGGCTACTCGCCCGGCGCTCCGTTCTCGGTCGCATACTGCGCCGACGGACTCGGCACCGACGCCACGTTGACGTCGATCGGCAGGCGGACCCCTCCGTGGTTCTCGACGATGTCGAGCACGCCCTGCCACACGCCCGCGAACGCCTGGCCGACGTCGCGCGGGAACTTGTCGGGCGAGAACCCGCGTCCGCTCGCGACCCAGACCGGCGGCTCGACGTGCAGCCCGGCAGCGGTGTACGCCGCGGCGAGGTCGTCGTGCACGACGGGCGCGTTGTGCGCGTGCACGTAGACGCCGGGGCGGTAGCGCCCGTCGGCGAGGACGCGGGCTGCCCAGGCGCGATAGTAGTCGCGCATCGCGGACGGCATCTGCTCCATCCGCTCGACGTCGAGAAAGATGATCGTGCCGCGCGCGAACCCCTCGGCCGCGGTGACGCGCACGGCGTCGTCGCCGTCGGCCGCGCCGCGCGCGCCGGTCACGAAGTCGGCATAGCAGGACACGCCGCGCCGCCCCGCCGTCTGCGCGCCACGCGAGCCCGGGTGCGGCACGCGACCCCAGGTCTGCTCGCCGACGTAGATCACGGCGATCCCGAAGCCGAGCGAGTCGATCGCCGCGCGGTGCCCGCTCCACGAGCGCTCGCGGTGGCATGGCGACGCGAGATAGTAGCCGACCCATTCGTACGGCACGCCGGACGTTTTCCAGGCGCGCAGCGCCGCCACGCCAGGGAACGTGTGCGTGTCGAAGCCCAGGTGGCGACCCGCCACCTGGGCCTGGCCGGGCGTGCCGCCGACGTTGATGACGCTGCCGGCCGTGTGCTGCAGGTGGTCGCCCGCGTCCTGGTCGAAGGCGCCCGCCACCGCGCCACCCGGCGCGGTCTGCTCGACGGCCTCCAACTGCCCGACGCCGTGCCGCACGATCCATGG
>DASWUT010000422.1:0-2873 GCA_036401455.1 Gemmatirosa sp.
GCGATCGCGAGCTTGTCCTGGTCGGCCTTGGTCTTCGGCTCGATGGCGACGTCGATCACGGGCGTCGGGAACTTCATCGCCTCGAGAATGATCGGCTGGTCGTCGTCGCAGAGCGTGTCGCCCGTGCGCGTGTCGCGCAGTCCGATGGCGGCGGCGATGTCGCCCGCACGCACCTCGGCGATCTCGTCGCGCTTGTTCGCGTGCATCTGCAGCAGGCGGCTCACGCGCTCACGCTTGTCCTTCGTCGAGTTGTAGACGTACGAGCCCGACGCCAGCACGCCCGAGTACACGCGGAAGAACGTCAGCTTTCCGACGAACGGATCCGTCGCGATCTTGAACGCGAGCGCCGAGAACGGCGCCTCGTCGCTCACGTCGCGCGTCTCGAACGTCTCGTCGTGATGCGGCAGATGCCCCTGGATCGCCGGCACGTCGCGCGGCGCCGGCAGGAAGTCGATCACCGCGTCGAGCAGCGCCTGCACGCCCTTGTTCTTGAACGACGCGCCACAGAGCACCGGGACGAACTCCATCGCGATCGTCGCCTTGCGGATCGCCTGACGGATCTCGTCCACGCTCAGCTCCTCGCCGGCGAGGTACTTCTCGATCAGCTCCTCGTCGTACTCGACCGCAGCCTCGATCGCCGCGAAGCGCGCGGCTTCAGAGGCATCGCGCAGATCGGCCGGGATCTCGGTGACGGTGAACGTCTTGCCGAGCGTCTCCTCGTCGAAGATGTACTGCTTGCGCTCGATGACGTCGATGTGGCCGGTGAACAGCTCGCCCGAGCCGACCGGCAGCTGCAGGGGGAACGCCTTCTTGCTGAGGCGGTCCTTGATCATCGCCATGCAGCGGTCGAAGTTCGCGCCCGTGCGGTCCATCTTGTTCGCGAAGATCATCCGCGGCACGCGATAGCGATCGGCCTGGCGCCACACCGTCTCGGTCTGCGGCTCGACGCCGGCCACGGAGTCGAGGAGCGCGACCGCACCGTCGAGCACGCGCAGCGACCGCTCGACCTCGACCGTGAAGTCGACGTGGCCAGGCGTGTCGATGATGTTGATGCGGAACTCGGGCCCCGAGCCCGTCTTGTCGCTCTGGCCGTGGCGCTGCCAGAAGCAGGTCGTCGCGGCCGAGGTGATCGTGATGCCGCGCTCCTGCTCCTGCTCCATCCAGTCCATCGTCGCGGCGCCGTCGTGCACCTCACCGATTTTGTGCGACTTGCCCGTGTAGTACAGGATGCGCTCGGTCGTCGTCGTCTTGCCGGCATCGATGTGCGCCATGATGCCGATGTTCCGGTACTGCTCGAGCGGGGTTGTCCGTGGCATATGCGTGACCCGTAGCGGGTGCGAGTACTTGACCTGAAGCGGCCGTGTTCGGGAGCAGCCTTGATTACAACAGAAAAGCGGCTGGACCGGGCGCCTTCGCGAAGGCCGGTATCCATCCGCCACCGCCGGGTGTGCTCGCCACTGATGCGCGAGCGGGGACCCATGGCGCATCGGGACCGCGCGGCTGCGCGACTGCCGTCCCGACGTCTCGTTGTTCGTCCTGCGTGTGAGCGTACCCCGGCACGTCGAAAAGGGGTCCCACGCACGGCAAGCCTGAGCAACGTACCCGGCCATGGAGCGAAGTCAATGCCCCACCGCGGCTTACGTCGTGTCGCGCGACTGCCCTCCCCAGGAACGGCGAACGGCGCTGCCCGGGGTGGGGCAGCGCCGTTCATCACATTGCCGAGCCCGCCAGTTCGACGGTCGCTGCTTACCAGCGGTAGTGCGCGAAGGCCTTGTTGGCCTCGGCCATGCGGTGCGTGTCTTCCTTCTTCTTGACGGCGTTGCCCTCGCCACGCGACGCGGCGATCACCTCGCCGGCCAGTTTCTCGGGCATCGACTTCTCGCCGCGCGAGCGCGAGTACGAGATGAGCCAGCGCATGGCGAGTGCGTTGCGGCGCTCCGCGCGCACTTCGACCGGCACCTGGTACGTCGCACCGCCGACGCGGCGGCTCTTGACCTCGACCACGGGCTTGAGGTTGGCGAGGGCCTGCTTGAACACGGTCACGCCGGGTTGCGACGTGCGCGATTCGACGAGGTCCATCGCGCCGTAGAAGATGCGCTCCGCGGTGGACTTCTTCCCCTCGTACATCATGCAATTGATGAACTTGGAGACGGTCTGGCTGTCGTAGCGCGCGTCGGCGAGCACCGGGCGCTTGATGGCCTTCTTGCGGCGACTCATTTACTTCTTGCCTCCCTTGGGCGCGCCCTTGCCGCCCTTGCCCGCAGCGGCCTGGCCCGGCTTGGGCTTCTTGGTGCCGTACTTGGAACGGCTGCGGTTGCGCCCGTTCACGCCCGACGCGTCGAGCGTGCCGCGCACGATGTGGTAGCGCACACCGGGCAGGTCCTTCACACGCCCGCCGCGCACGAGCACGATCGAGTGCTCCTGCAGGTTGTGCCCCTCGCCGGGGATGTAGGCGATGACCTCGAACCCGTTCGTCAGGCGGACCTTGGCGACCTTGCGGAGTGCGGAGTTCGGCTTCTTGGGCGTGGTGGTGTACACGCGTGTGCAGACGCCGCGCTTGAAGGGATTCTCCTTCAGCGCGGGCGACTTGGACTTGTCGACGACGGCCTCGCGGCTGCGTCGGACCAACTGATTGATTGTCGGCATGAGATGGATCGACAACGGACTCTGACCGGGCACCCCCGCGCCAACTGCCGCGTCAGGGGGCGCCCGGCCTCGAACCCGTCAAGGTAACCGCGATCCGGTCACCGATCAAGCCAACCGACGGAAGCGGACCGCGAGGGCGAGCGCGCCGAGCCCCGCGCCCATGAGGGCGTACGTCGAGGGCTCGGGGACGGTCGCCGTGCGCGACGGACCGATCGCGCGTGCGCGAT
>DASWUT010000423.1:0-3899 GCA_036401455.1 Gemmatirosa sp.
GAGCAGATCGTCGTTGCCGTCGAGCGCTGCCCCACTGGCGCCCTTACCTACACCCGGCGCGACGGCGCCGCGGCGGAAATCATCCCGGATGTCGTCGAGATCCGGATCGGACGCGACGGGCCGCTCACGGTGCACGGCGCGGGGCGCGTCGTGGGCGAGCGCGTCGGGCCGCTGGACGACGCGCGCACCGCGACCGGGCGTTTCGCGCTCTGCCGCTGCGGGCAGACGGGGCACGCGCCGTATTGCGACAACAGCCACCGCGCGCTCACGCCCGGGTGGGGGAGCGACGATCGCGGCGTCACACCGGCGCTCGCTCCGCCCGCTGCGCCGCTCCCCGAGCGCGCGGGCTAGCCTCAGTCGACCGGCAGCTCGGGGCGCACCGCGCCGGCCGCACGTTCGAGATCGGCGAGCCCGGTCGTCGGCGCCCAGGGGAGCAACTCGTACTGCACCATCCCTGCGCGCGTGTAGGGATCCTCGTCACGCACGCGGTCGAGGGCGGCCTCGTAGTCCTCATCCGGCACCCGGAGCAAGAGGATGCCCGCGGTGCGCGGCACGCACGGCCCCGACGCGACGATCACGCCGCGCGCCTTGAGGTCGGCGGTATAGGCGCGGTGCGCGTCCTGGACGGTGACCACGACGTCGAGCGGGCGGCGGTAGCGGAGGATGGCGAGGGCGTACATGGGCTGGTAAGCTAGCGCGTCCGGGACCCTCGCCCCGCGCGCCCGACCCTTCGCCCCACTCAGGATGACCCTCGCATCCGCCGTCCGCCTCGCGCTCGCGGTGGCCTTCGTCGCGCGCGGACTGCGCGCGCAACCCGCGCCGGCCGCCGCGCCCTCGCTTCCGCCCGACTTCGACGCCTACGTCGCGCGCGTCCTGCAGACGTTCGACGTGCCCGGCGCGGCGGTCGCCGTCGTCAAGGACGGGCGCGTGCTCATCGCGAAGGGTTACGGCGTGCGAACGTTAGGCCGACCCGAGCCGGTCGATGACAACACACGCTTCGGCATCGCGAGCAACACGAAGGCGTTCACCGCGACGGCGCTCGCCCTGCTCGTCGAGGAGGGCAAGGTCGAATGGGACGCCCCGGTCGTGCGGTACCTGCCCGAGTTCGCACTGTACGACCCGTGGGTGACGCGCGAGATCACCGTGCGCGACCTGCTCGTGCACCGCAGCGGGCTCGGGCTCGGTGCGGGGGACCTGCTCTGGTGGCCGGCGAGCACGTACGATCGCGCGGAGATCATGCGACGGCTGCGCTTCATCAAGCCGGCGACGTCGTTTCGTTCGGCATACGCGTACGACAACGTCCTCTACCTCGTCGCCGGGCGGCTGATCGAGCGCGTGTCGGGGCGCTCGTGGGAGGATTTCGTGCGCGAGCGGATTCTCACGCCCGTGGGGATGACGGGGAGCACGGTGCGCCACTCCGACGCCGCGCAGGCCGGGGGCGCGGCCGACGTTGCGACGCCCCACGCCGAGGTCGACGGGCGCACGCGTGCCGTGGTCCCGATGACGAGTGACAACACCAACCCTGCCGGCGGTGTCAACAGCACCGCGGCGGACATGGCAAGGTGGATGCTCGTCCAGCTCGACTCGGGGCGCATCGACGGCACGCGTCGACTGTTCGCGGCGTCGAGCGCGCGCGAGTTATGGACCACCGTGACGCCGCTCCCCGCGCCGCGCGCCCAGGTCGCACCGGGCTTCGAGCACCTGCGCTCGCCCTTCAGCGGGTATGCGTTGGGCTTCTTCACGAGCGATTACCGCGGCCGCTACCAGCTGCAGCACTCGGGTGGATTGCCCGGCTACACGTCGCTCGTGACGATGCTTCCGGACGCACGGATCGGCGTGGCCGTGCTGACCAACGCGGAATCGGGCGCGGCGTGGGAGGCGATCACGCTGCGCACGGTCGATGCGCTGTTGGGGGTCACACCGCCCGATTACGTCGCGCTCTACACGCGCTCGCGCGAGGCGCGGCGGGCGTACGTGGCGCGGTCTGCGGGGCATGCCGGCGCTGCGCGCGACAGCACCGCGCGCCCGTCGCTGCCACTCGCGCGTTACGCGGGCGCGTACGAGGACGCGTGGTACGGGCGCGTGGACGTCGCGTACGAGCCGGGGCCCAACGGCGGAAAGCTCGTCATGCGCTTCGCCCACACGCCGCAGCTGACGGGCGAGCTGGTACCCTGGCAGCACGACACGTTCGTCGCTCGCTGGCGCGACCGCGAGCTACGCGGCGACGCGTACGTGACGTTCGCGCTGACGCCTGACGGAAAGATCGACGAGGTGAAGCTCGCGCCGGCGTCTCCGGACGTGGACTTCAGCTTCGACTTCCAGGATCTACTGCTGCGGCCGGTGGCGGACACGGCGTCGTCAGCCGCGCGCTGAGGCGCGCCGACGCGCGGCGCGCAACGTTTCGGCGCAGTCGGCAACGTTCCGCCGAGTAGCGCGGGAGCGCCGCCGAGGCAATATCTCGGCGAGCCCGCAAACACGCGACCGCGAGGTGTACGATGAGCTTCCCGCCTGCCCAACAGCTGCTCACCGCCGAAGATCTGTACGACATTCCAGACGACGACCGGCGGTACGAGCTCGTGAAGGGCGTGCTGGTCGTGTCCGAGCCGCCGGGCTTCACTCACGGCGACATCGCGGGACAGATCTACTCGCTCCTGCGGGCCTACAGCCGTCCGCGCAAGCTCGGCAAGGTCGTCGGTGAGGTCGGCTACGTTCTGGCGCGAACGCCAGACACGGTCCGTGGTCCGGACGTGTCGCTCGTGCGCAGCGACCGCGTGCCGACCGGCCCCGCGGCCGACAAGTTCGTCGAGGGTGCCCCCGACATCGCCGTCGAGATCCGCTCACCGGGTGACCGCGCTGGAGAGGTCGCGGAGAAGGTCGCCGAGTACCTGGCCACCGGCACGGCCCTGGTCTGGGTCGTCGAGCCGCGCAGGCGACTGGTCATCGTGCACACGCCCGACGGGGTGACCCGCGTACTGCGCGACGGCGAAACCGTCGACGGCGGGACCGTGCTCCCAGGCTTTACGGCCCCAGTCAGCGAGTTCCTCCCCGATCTGTAAGCAGCACGCGGGGCGCGGGGGACGGCGCGCGCCCCGGTGCGCGTCAGTCAGCCTTGCGCGTCGACCTTGAGCGCGTCGTCCAGTGCGCCCCAGGCGAGCGTCGCGCAGCGGATTCGCGCCGGGAACCGCGACACGCCCTGCAGCGCGCGCAGCTCGCCCATCGCCTTGTCGGCGGCGACCTCCGCGTCGCCGTGCGCGAGCGCGACGAACCGCCGCACCAGCGCCTCGGCCTCCGCGCGCGTCTTGCCCTTCACGGCCTGGGTCAGCATCGACGCCGACGCCTGCGAGATCGAGCAGCCGCGCCCGGTGAACCGCGCCTCGCGCACGACGTCGCCGTCGAGCGCGAGCTGCAGCGAGATTTCGTCGCCGCAGAGCGGGTTGCGCCGTTCAGCGGCGAGATCGGGCGCGTCGAGCGCGCCCTTGCCGCGCGGTCGGCGGTAGTGGTCGAGGATGATGTCCTGATAGATCGCCGCGAGGCGCGCATCCGCATCCGGGCGGGGCGCGTCGGGGCGCGCGGGGTCCGGGAGAGCGGCGTCGGGGCGGTTGGCGATGTCGGTCATCCGAGCCCTCCCACCCCAAAAATGCGCTGCGCCGCGCGGACGCCGTCGACGAGTGCGTCGACGTCCGCGGGCGTGCTGTAGACCCAGAACGACGCACGCGCCGTGGCCGGCTCGCCTAACCGGCGCATGAGCGGCTGCGCGCAGTGGTGTCCCGCGCGGATGCACACGCCGCGCTCGTCGAGCACGGTCGCGAGGTCGTGCGGGTGGAGCCCGGCGGCCGAGAAGCTGACGACGCCGCTGCGTGAGCCCGCGTCGGGGCCGTAGAGCGTGAGCCCCGAGAGCG
>DASWUT010000424.1:0-4516 GCA_036401455.1 Gemmatirosa sp.
ATCGCGGCGGCCGCTAGCGCCGTGTTCCGTTGGCCGAGCAGGGCCAGCAGCCCTCGCACGGGCGGGTCGTCGTCCAGGTACTGCCGCAACACGATCACGAAGAACGCACTCGCCAGGTCGCGGCAGATCGCGGCGGCGCCGGCCCGGTCGCCCTCCAACTCGTCGCGGATCGCGCCCACCAGCCCGCCGCAGCAGCCGAGCGTCGGGGCGCTCGTCAGGTGCAGGACGATGACGTGCGGCAGCGCCGCGAGGAGCAGGTGCTCGGTGGTCAGGTCCAGGTGCAGGCGGCCGCACAGCAGCTCGGTCTCGACCGCGGCGCCGTGCGTCTCCTTGACGCGGATGTAGTCGCGGTCGGTCACCGAAATCGGGCGCGGGGCGTGCCGGCCGCGGCCGCCGTAGACGACGTGCGCGTCGCCGTGCGGCAGCAGGAGCACGTCGCCCGCGTCCAGCCGCACCGGCGGCTGCCCCGGCCGCTCCACCTCGCACGCGCCCCGCACCACGATGTGAAAGGCGGCCCAGCCCGTCGCCTCCGCGGCATGCGGGGAGCGCCACCCCGCGCCCAGCCGGCAGTAGTCCTGCAACTCCGGGCGCACGCGCAGCATCGGCGCGAGCAGGGTCAGAGCGTCCGGCTTCGTCAGCATCACCGCTCCCCCGTCAGGCGGTCTGGTTCGCGCGGTCACGTTTCTGCGCCGCCCGGTCATCGTCCCCGCCCCCACGGCGGCCCAACCTACAGACGTCGAGGCCGGCGCGACATGGCCCGGCCGCGAGTTCGGCACGCGCGTCACCGAATCGTGCCACCCGCGCGTCCACCCGCGCGTCCAACCGCGCGTCCACCCGCGCGTCCACCCGTTCACCCCGGGGCTCCGCCGATGACGACCGCGACCACCCTCGTCCGCCCAACCGCGCTCGCCGCGCCCACGGCGCTCGCGGTCCGCGTGCCGGCCGCGTTCTTCGGCATGGTGCTCGGCCTGGCCGGGCTCGGAACCGCGTGGCGGGCCGCGACGGCCCTGTGGGGGCTGCCGGCCGCGGTCGGCGAGGCGATCATGGCCCTCGCCACGATCACGTGGATCGCCGTGTCCGCCCTCTACGCGGCCAAGTGGGCGTGGGCGCGCGACGTCGCCCTCACCGAGTGGCGCGACCCCGTGCAGTGCTGCTTCGTGGGCCTCGCGCCGGTGTCGACGATGCTCGTCGCGCTCGCGGTGCGGCCGTACGCCGGGCCGGCGGCGCTCGCCCTCGCCGCGCTCGGCGCGTCGGGGCAGCTCGCGTTCATGGCGTACCGCGTGGGCGGGCTCTGGATGGGCGGCCGCGACCCGCTCACGACCACCCCCGTGCTGTACCTGCCGACCGTGGCCGGAAGCTTCGTCGCGGCGCTCGCGGCCGGCGCGCTCGGCTACCCATCGTTAGGCACGCTCGCCTTCGGCGCCGGGCTCTTCTCGTGGTTCGCCCTCGAGTCGGTGATCCTGCACCGCCTGCTCGTGCACGAGCATCTGGCCGTCGCGCTCCTGCCCACGCTCGGGATCCAGCTCGCGCCGCCGGTGGTCGGGTGCGTGGCGTGGCTCGGGCTCACGACCGGCGCGCCCGATCGGTTCGCGCTCGCGCTGCTCGGCTACGGCCTGCTGCAGACGCTCGTGCTGCTCCGGCTCGCGCGCTGGATCCGCACGCAGCCGTTCGCGCCGTCGTACTGGGCGTTCACGTTCGGTGCCGGCGCGCTCGCGACCGCCGCCATCCGCATCGCCACCCGCACCGAGCTGGCCGCCCCGGGTGGCGACCCGGCCGGGTGGCGGTGGCTCGCCGGGGGACTGTTCGCCGGCACCAACCTCGTGATCGGGGCCGTCGCGGTCGGCACGGTCCGGCTCGCCCTGCGCGGCCGACTCCTGCCGCCTGTGCCGTCGTCGTCGCGCGCTCAGGGCGTCTTCGCGAATCAGACCGGAGGAGCGCGTGAGGCCTAACGTGACGCCTAACGCTTCGCCGAACATCACATCACCGCACGTCTTCCACGAGGGCCGCCATGCCCCAGCTGTACCCTGACCTCTCCGCGCGCGCCGGTCTGCTGCCCGGCGGCGACCTCCCGCGGTCGTACGATTCCGTGGTCTGCGGGGCCGGCTCGGCCGGCTCCGTCGTCGCCGGCCGGCTCGCCGCCAACCTGGACGTCGCCGTTCTCCTGCTCGAAGCCGGCGGCAGCGACGACGTCCCCGCGGTGCTCGACCCCGACCAGTGGCCCGCCAACCTCGGCAGCGACCGCGAGTGGGGCTTCACCGCCGCGCCCAGCCCGCACGTCAACGGCCACGCCATCCCGTACGCGATGGGCCGGGTGTTGGGCGGCGGCGCGAGCATCAACGTCACGACCTGGGCGCGCGGGCACCGGGCGGACTGGGACCTGTTCGCGGAGGCCGCGGGCGACCCAGCGTGGGGGGACGCCGCCGTGCGCGACGTGTACCGGCGCGTCGAGGGCGGCCCGGCGAGCGGCGGGGCCGGCCCGATGTGGGTGCAGCCCACCGAGCGTCCGCACGCGCTCGCCGCCGCCGCGCTCGACGCGATGGCCGCGTGTGGCCTGCACCGCTTTCCGGAGATGAACGGGGCGCTGTGGGAGGCGCCGGACGGCTGCGCCGTCGTCGACCAGATCGTGCACGACGACCGTCGGCAGAGTCCGTTCCGGTCGTTCGTGTGGCCCCGGCTGGGGCAGCCGAATCTCACCGTGCTGACCGGGGCCGAGGTGACCCGCGTCCGCTTCGTGGGGAACCGGGCGGTGGGCGTCGAGTTCACGCACGATGGCCGTAGCGAGTGCGTGGACGCTGGGCTCGCGGTGGTGCTCTCGCTCGGCGCGCTGCAGACGCCCAAGGTGCTCATGCAGTCCGGCGTGGGCGACGCGGTCGAGCTCGGGCAGTTCGGCATCCCGCTGGTCCAGCACCTGCCGGCCGTCGGCCGGCACCTCCACGATCACGTCGCGATCGCGTGCGCGTGGGAGGCGCCGGCCGCCGCCGAGCTGCCCGTCGGATCGCGGCCGCAGGCCGTCGGGTTCTGGCGGACCGACCGCGCGCTGCCGGCGAACACGATGGCGCCGTGCGTCGTCGTCGGCCAGCGTGCCGCCGACCTCCTCGCCGCGGAGCACGGGCACTGACCGATGCGCAACATCCCTCCCCTGATGCAGGCCGTGCTGGCGGAAGTGAAGGGTGCACCGCTTCGGGTCGTACAGGCGCCCGTGCCGCATCCCGGTCCGGGCGACGTGCTGGTGCGCGTCGTCGCCAGCGCGGTGAATCCGCTCGACACGAAAATCCTCGCCGGGACCGCCGATCACGCACGCCATCCGCTGCCCGCCATCCTCGGCATCGACCTGGCCGGCGTCGTGGCCGGCTGCGGCGACGGCGTGAGACACTTCCGCGAAGGCGACGCGGTGTTCGGCATGGCCGGGGGCGTCGGCGGCACCCCAGGGTCGCTGGCCGAGTACATGACGGCCGACGCCCGTCTGCTGGCCCACACACCCGCCAACCTGACCATGCGCGAGGCGGCGGCGTTGCCGCTCGTCTTCATCACCGCGTGGGAGGGGCTGGTGGACCGCGCCGTGGTCCGCTCCGGCCAGCGTGTCCTGGTGCAGGGCGGCGCTGGTGGGGTCGGTCAGATGGCGCTGCAGATCGCCCGCGCGCGGGGAGCGATCACCTTCGCCACCGGCTCGCCATCCGCCCGGACGGCGATCGAGCGGTTGGGAGCGCAGTACGTGGACCGGGCGGAGCCGGCTGCGGACATCGTCGCGCGACTAACGGGTGGCCAGGGCTTCGACGTCGTGTTCGATACGGCCGGCGGCGCATCGCTCGACGCCGCCTTTACGATGGTCCGGCGCTTCGGCCACGTGGTCAGCGCGTTGGGCTGGGGCACGCATGCGCTGGCGCCGCTTTCGTTTCGGGCGGCGACGTACTCGGGGATCTTCACGCTGTTGCCGCTGCTGACCGGTGAGGGGCGCGAACACCACGGCGCGATCCTGGAGGCGGCCAAGAATCTGGCCGAAGCGGGCGAGCTCGTGCCTGCGATGGACCCACGCCGTTTCACGCTCGCCTCGGCCGGCGACGCGTACCGCGCGATCGAAGCCGGCACGGCGCGCGGCAAGCTGATCGTCGATGTGGCCGAGGAGGACGCACCATGAGCGACGCCGCAGCCGCTGACCCGATGCGGACCCCAACGCCGGAGGGCGTCGAAACGGTCCGGAGCGCCCACGACGTCGCCGGCACGCTCGACCGCCTCGCGGCGCTCGCCACCGCGCGCGGCCTCACGCTCTTCGCGCGCATCGAGTTCGCGCGCGACGCGGCGGGCGTCGGCCTCGCCCTCCGACCCATGGCGCAGCTCGTCTTCGGCAACCCGCGCGCGGGCACCGCGCTCCTCGCGGCCGCGCCCACGGCGGGGCTCGACCTGCCGCTGCGCGCGCTGGCGTGGACCGACGACGCCGGGCAGACGTGGCTCAGCTACACGACGCCCGAGGCCCTCGTCGCGCGCCCCGGCGCGCCGGGCGCGCTGGCGGCAGCCCTCG
>DASWUT010000425.1:0-15463 GCA_036401455.1 Gemmatirosa sp.
GGAAGACGTGGACCCCGTGGTACGGCTTCGGGGGACTCGGGTAATCGCCGTTGTCGCCGTTGGTGTAGATGATGTCCGGAAAGCCGTCGCCGTTGACGTCCGCGACCTCCATCGAGCTCGAACCGTACGACGGCGGGAAGCGCAGCAGCCATTCCCGCACGAACGCGCCGTTTCCGCGGTTGTGGAACAGCGAGATCCCCTCGTCGGCCTGCGCGTTCAGCTCCAGGATGTCGGGGCGCCCGTCACCATCGAAGTCGCGCACCACCGTCGTCATCGCGCCCGGCTCCGCGGCGAGCACGTGGCGGCGACTGCCGCCGTTGGGCAGCCGCTCGTACCAGGCGAGACGCCCGATCATGTTGCCGAACTCGCTCACCACGGCGTCCTCGCGGCCATCGCCGTTCAGGTCGGCGTACGACGCGAACACCGGGCGCTGCAGCGTGTCGACCTCCCACGCGATCGTCGGATCGGCACCAGGTTTCCACGCCGAGATGACGGCGAGCGACCCGCGCGGCACGTCCGACGGATTGAGCTGCCCCATGAACACCAGACCGAGCGTGTCGCCGGCCACCCGAAGGTGCGCGACCGGAGACGGCAGCGGGTACGACCGGCTCGCGCCCCCTCGCCCGTCGAGCACCGCGAGCGTACTGCGGCCGGGGTTCGCGTCGCCCAGGTAGATGCGACCGGTGGGCGCGTCGACGTGCACCAGCGTGATCATCGGGTTGGCGACGTGGAAGTCCGGCATGCGCACGCGGAATCCCGGCAGTCCGACGGTGACTGGCGGCGTGGCGGGGCGCGGCAGCACCGCGGGCGCCCCGTGCACGTAGTACGCGGCCAGCCGGTCCCACTCGGCGCGGGACATCAACGCAGAGTCGGAAAACACGTGCGCGTCGCGGATCAGTCGTCTCGCCACGCCACCTTCGATGTGCTCGAGGTGGCTCGGATCCCCGACCCCACGCAGTCCCAGCCGCCGCGCCATTCGCGGCAGCACCCACTGGTCCCAACTGGCGCTGTCGAGAAGATCGGGGGTCGGAAGGATGTGGCAGCTCTGGCAGTAATGCGCGGCCAGCTGCTGGCCCGTCGCGTTAGGCGTCACGGTGCTCACGCTGGCCGCATCCGGCCGGCCACACGCGAGCGGCGCGAGCACGCCGAGGACCGCGCGGGTCGCGCGGGCAATGCGTTTCCTGCGATGTACCAATCGACACTCCTGGAAGGCCGCCACGGCCTGGCGTCCGCCAGACCGGGCGACTCGTGGCTGACGGCTCGGCGATCGCGCGCCTCGCCGCGGTAAGTTCCTGGTCTAGCTTAGTAGTTCCCAACGGTTCCCACCCACCCTCGCGCTGCCCACGAACGATGCGTCTCGCCTCCGCCCTGCTTCCCCTGACATTCGCCCTCGTATTCGTCGCGTGCGACAGATCCGGGGACGCGCGGCAGTCGGGGCAGGTCCGCTACCGCGGACGCACGGTCGAGGAGTGGTGGCAGCTGCGGCGCGACCCGGACGACATGACGGTGGGCGAGGCGCGGGTCGCGTTACGAACCGTCGGTCCGGCGGCCGTTCCGTTCCTCGCCGAAAAGGCGGCGAGCCACGACCTCGGTGACGTGATCGGCGGCAGCGTGGCGCTCGAGTACCTGTGTCCCGACGCCCTGCCGGCGATGCGGGCGGCGCGCGGCCGCTATCCGTCGGCCGCGCTCGACGGGGCGATCCGTCTCGTCGAGGGAACGGCGTCCGATACGGCCCGCTCGCACCGGTGCGCGAAGGTGGATTCGGCGCGCGCCGAGCGGCGCTGAGCCGGTCGCTGCACGATCCAGAACTCTCGCGGCCAGGGAGCGCGCCTCCGGTCGCCGCGCCCGTGTACGTCGAGCGCCATGCGCGCTACCCGCGATCGCCGGTGCGGCGCGCGGCGAGCTGCCCCGCGGGGTGCGGGGCCGGGCGCGCGCGGAAGAGCAACGGCCGTTCGTTGGTACGCGCCACCACGTAGACGTCGCCGGTGCGCGTCCGCACCCGCCGGATGTCGCGCGTCTGCCCGGTCACGAAGAACCCGCTCTCCGTCGCGCGCATCGGCGTGAACGGCACGCACAGCGTGTCCTGCGTCGGGCAGCGCGACGGGTCGCCCCGCAGCACGAGCCCGTAGCTCGCCGCCGCGCGCCCGATCTCGGGCTTGAACCCGTCGAAGTTGCCGCCGAGCAGGAGGTCGGGCGTCCCGTCGTGATCGACGTCCGCGGCGAGAATGCCGTACACCGGCGCGAGCTGCGCCTCGGACGGCAGCGGGATCACCGTGAACCGGCCGTGGCCGTCGTTCCGGACGAGCGAGGTCGCGAACGTGAACGCGGTGTCCGCGATCGCGCCGGCCCGGTCGGCGGCCGGGAACATGTCCGTCGTGGTCGCCTGCGCATACGCGTCGTAGGCGAGAAAGCGCGACTTGAGCCGCGGGATCGCCCGGATCATGTCGTCGCGCAGCGGCAGCGGCCAGCTTCGGCCGTCGTCGAACGTGGAGATGATCTGCTGCACGAACCCGCCTCCGACGAAGTCCTTCACCAGCATCGTCGCCGGCTCGCTCGCGGTCGCCCGGAGCCGCGTGTTGAGGCCGAGGTTCCCGACGATGAAGTCGACGCGCCCGTGCCCGGTGAAGTCGCCGGCGATGATCCGGTTCCACCAGCCGTTGCTCTTCGCCAGCCCCGGCACGTTCAGCTTTTTCAGGCGTCCGCCGCCCTCGTTGTGGAAGATCGTGATCGGCATCCACTCGCCGACGACGATGAGGTCCGGGCGGCCGTCGCCGTCCACGTCGCGCCACACGGCGTCGGTCACCATCCCCACGTGCGCGAGGCCCGGCGCGAGCCGGTCGGTGACGTCGGTGAAGTGGCCGCGACCGTCGTTGTGGAGCAGCATGCTCCGCGGCACCGCGCCGTAGCGCCCCGGCACCAGCCGCCCGCCGACGAACAGGTCCTGATGACCGTCGCCGTCGTAGTCGGCCGCGACCGCGCGTGAGCCCGCGACACGCTCGGCCGGCAGACTGCTGGGCGGCGCCTTCCGGAAGTGGCCGTGGCCGTCGTTCAGGTACAGCCGGTCCTGCAGCTCCGGCGCCGAATCGGAGAACGCGCTCCCGCCGCTCACCACGTAGAGGTCCGGGTGGCCATCGCCATTGGCGTCGAAGAACACCGCGCCGCCATCGTCACACGCCGCGTCGGCCGCGAACACGGCCTCGTCACTCGGGACGAACCGCCCGTCGGGCTGCTGCAACATGATTCGGCCGCCCTGTCCCTTGCCGCCGCCGATGTACACGTCGTCCAGCCCGTCGCCGTTCACGTCGGCGACGGCCAGGCTGGGCCCCTCGGACGAGAGCAGCTTGGGCACCAGCCGCTCGTGGTCGAAGTCGACGTAGTCGGTCGCGCGGTGCACGAAGCCGAACGCCGTGCTGTCGGCCGCGGGCGCGAGGAGGGCCGTGTCGTGCGGGGCCAGCGGTGGGCGCGCGGGTGCGGGCCGACCGGCTGCGGCCCCGGAGTGGCTCCGCGGCAGGCTCTGATCCTGGCGCACCGTTAGGCGCCGGTCGGCCGCCACGGCCGTCAGGACGCTCGTCCGGCCGTCCGGCCACTCGACCGTCAGCGTGTCGATCGTGGCGTGCGCACCGAGCCCGAAGGTCAGCACCTGGTCCACACTCGATTCGAATCCGCGCGTCGGCGACTCTTCCTGCATCAGCGTCTCGCCGTTGGCGCCGCCGACGTGGAGCGACACGCGCGCGCCGATGCCGAAGCGGTTGGTCCCCACGCCAGCGAGCGCGACCTGCAGAAAGTGGCGGTCCGGGTATAGGGAGCGCGCGTTGTTGCGATAGACGAACGGCTCGCCGTTCACGTTGTTGACGACGAGGTCGGGCGCACCGTCGCCATCGAGGTCCGCGTACGCCGCCCCGCTCGAGAAGCTCGGCGTGTCGAGCCCCCACGCGTGCGCCTCGTTGGCGAAGCGCAGCCCGCCGAGATTGTGGAACGCGTAGTTCGGGATCCGCGTCGACGGCATCGCCTGGGTGAGCTTCAGGTAGTTGGGCTCTCCCGCGGCCTCGCCGGCCGCGGCCCCGCCGCCGTCCGCGTCCGTCGCGGCCGCCGGCTCCCGCCGCGCCGCGTCGCGGTCGGCCGCCGCATGCTCGTTGGCGGAGTAGACGATGTAGTCCTGCGACGTGACGTCGCGGGCCACGCCGTTGGTCACGAAGATGTCCTTGCGGCCGTCGAGGTCGAGGTCCGCGATGAGCGCGCCCCAGCTCCAGTCGGTGCGCGCGACGCCGCCCATCCACGCGACGTCGCTGAACGTGCCGTCGCCGTTGTTGTGCTGGAGCATGTTGCGCATGAGCTGGTGGTGGTACCCGTTGCGCACCTTCGACTGGTACAGGTCCCACCCCTCGAACGCCGCCATCGTCCGCAGGCGGTGCTCGTTCTCCGGGAGCATGTCGGTCGTGTAGACCTCGGGCCACCCGTCGTTGTCCAGGTCCGCGATGTCGAGCCCCATCGAGAACTCGCTCATCACCGGCATCGCCCGATCGCCCACCTCGGCGAACGTGCCGTCACCCTTGTTGACGTACAGGTAGTCGCGCTCGAAGAAGTCGTTCGAGACGTAGATGTCGGGCCACCCGTCGCGGTTCACGTCGCCGACCGCGACGCCCAGCCCGAACGCGTTCTGCGGGCTGTAGATGCCCGCCTTCTCCGTGACTTCGGTGAAGTGCGGAGAGTCCGCGCCGCCGTCGTTGTGGTAGAGCTTTGCGCCGCTGTACCGGTTGGGCACCTGTCGCGAGGACAGCACGCCGAACCCCGTGACCGGCGTCGGCGAGTTGTTGATCACGAGCAGATCGAGCCGCCCGTCTCGGTCATAGTCGAAGAACACCGCCTGCGTCGACCATCCCTCATCGGCGACGCCGTAGTCGTGCGCGACCTCCTTGAAATGCGGCACGCCGTCACGGTCCACGCCCTGATTGATCCACAGCTCGTTGGCGCGACTGGCCGGGTCGCCCGGCCCCGCCTTGCAGATGTAGATGTCCAGCCGTCCGTCGCCGTTCACGTCGGCCAGCGTGACGCCCGTCGTCCACGATCCCGCCTTCGTCGTCAGGCCCGCCGCGTCGGTGACGTCGCGAAATTGGAAATGCCCTTCGTTCAGGTACAGGCGCGGGCCGCCCTGGTTGGACGTCAGCACCATCTCGGGGAGACCGTCGCCCGTGAGGTCGCCGAGTGCGACCCCGCCGCCGTTGTAGAAGTTGCGGTAGGTGAACACGTTCATCGCCCGGGTCTCGGTGACCCGGTTCTGGAACGTGACGCCCGTGTAGCTGGAGGGCAGGCGCGTGAAGAGGCGGCCGTCGGCCGGGGGCGGCGCCGGCGCGGGCCGCGCGGATCCGACGGCGTTGCACGCAACGCCGAAAGCGAACCCGAAGGCGAGCACGCCGGCGGTCGCGAGTCGTGCGCAGGCGCGCGTGACGCGGCGCCGGAAGGTCGGGACGGATGACATGTACTGCGGCGGGAAGGGGCGACGGGCGATCCACGAGGGGTCACGCGCCGTCGCCGGAGAGGATCACGAATTATGTTCGCGGGACTGGGGGGTGCAAGCAGCCCCGCGGTGCGCCGGACCCCGCGTCGAACGCACGCCAGACCCTTCGTCCCCCAATGATCCAGACTCGCCGGTCATCCGTCCGCCTCGGCGCCGTGCTCACCCTTGCGTACGCGGCCGCGTGTAACCACGCGGGCACGCCGACGCTCGCCCCGACGCCCAACGCTGGCGCGTCGCAGGCGGCACGCGCGCCGGCGCCGCGCGAGGACCAGACCCCCCCCACGCTCGCCGCACTCGGCGATCACCACGTCGTGCCCGCACCGTCGTCGGTCACGCCGGATGCCGGTCCGCCGTTCGCGATCACCGATTCGACCGTCGTCGTCGTCCCCGCCGACGGCGGAGCGGCGGCGCACGTCGGCGACGCGCTCGCGACGATGCTTCGGCCGGCCACGGGCTTTCGCGTCCCGGTGATCACCGCCAGCGGCCCCGCCCCGCGCGGCGCGCTCGTGTTGCGGCTCGGCGGCCCCGAGTCGCTCGGTCCCGAAGGCTACGCGCTCACGGTCGGCGCCGATTCGGTGCAGCTGACGGCCACGTCGCCGGCCGGGCTCTTTCATGGCGTGCAGACTTTGCGGCAGCTCCTCCCCGCCGGGATCGAGGCGCAGCAGAGCGTGATGCGCATGGCCGACGCGTGGACCGTCCCGGCGGGGCGCATCGTCGATCGTCCGCGCTTTGCCTGGCGCGGCGGCATGCTCGACGTCGCGCGCCACTTCTTCACCGTGCACGAGGTCAAGCAGTATGTCGACCTGCTCGCGCTCTACAAGCTCAACACGCTGCACCTGCACCTGTCGGACGACCAGGGCTGGCGCGTCCAGATCGACGCGTGGCCGAAGCTGACCACGATCGGCGGCAGCACCGCGGTCGGCGGCGGCGCGGGCGGCTACTACACGAAGGCCGACTACGCCGAGATCGTGCGCTACGCGGCGGACCGGTTCGTCACCGTGGTGCCCGAGATCGACATGCCCGCGCACACGCAGGCCGCGAGCGCGTCGTACCCCGAGCTTGGCTGCGGCCGCGTCGCGCCCGATGCGGCCGGGCGCGACGTGCCCGCGCCCGGGCTCTACACCGGGATCCACGTCGGCTTCAGCGCGCTCTGCTACGATCGGGAGCTCACCTACAAGTTCGTCGACGACGTCGTGCGCGAGCTCGCCGCGATGACCCCCGGGCCCTACCTTCACCTCGGCGGCGACGAGGTCGCCGTGCTCACGCCCGCGCAGTACGCCGCGTTCGTCGAGCGCGTGCAGGACATCGTCGCGCGGCACGGCAAGACGATGATCGGCTGGGACGAGATCGGGCGCACGCGCCTCCGCCCCGGCACGATCGCGCAGCTCTGGCGCGCCGACACCGCGATGCTCGCCGCGCGGCAGGGCGCCAAGCTCGTGATGTCGCCCGCGTCCAACGCCTACCTCGACATGAAGTACACGCCGGCCACCGAGCTCGGCCTGCACTGGGCCGGCTACGTCGAGCTGCGCACGTCCTATGACTGGGATCCCGTGACGCACTTCGCGGGCGTCAGCGAGACGGACGTGTTGGGCGTCGAGGCGCCGCTCTGGACCGAGACGGTGGTGAACCTCACCGCCGCCGAGTACCTGCTCCTCCCACGCCTTCCCGCGCTCGCCGAGGTGGGGTGGACGGCCGCATCGGGGAAGAGCTGGGACGGTTTTCGCGCGCGCATCGCGGCGCACGCGCCGCGCTGGCGCCTGTTGGGCATCAACTACTACCCGTCGCCCCAGGTCGCGTGGGGTCCGTGACGATGACGTAGGCTTCCATCGCGAAGTACTCCGCGAGCCCGAGCCGGTCGAGCGTCGCCGCCGTGTCCTTGTTGCGCTGCTCCACGCGCTGCCAGAACTCGCGCTCGTCCTGCCCGGGGAAGGGCGCGGAGTCCTTCTGCGACTGGTGCTTGAAGATCGCCTGGATCTTCAACCGCAGCTCTTCCTGCGACATCGGTACGAGGTACGTCGCTTCGGTCACCGGCCACTCCTGCCACGCCCCGCGGTAGAGCCACACCTCGGGGTTGGGCACGCCCTCGCGCGCCCGCTCGGCCAGCGCGCGGTCGATCGCCTCCTTGCACATCCGGTGCGTGCCGTGCGGGTCCGAGAGGTCCCCGGCGACGAAGATGATCTCGGGCTCGAGCTCGTCGAGCAGCGCCCGCACGACCGCGACGTCGCCCGCGCCGATCGGATCCTTGGCCACCTTGCCCGTCTGGTAGAACGGCAGGTTGAGGAAGCGCGCGTTCGCCCGCGTCAGCCCCATCACCTCGAGCCCGCTCACCGCCTCGCTCTCGCGGATCAGGCGCTTGAGGTCCTGCACCTCGGGAACGTCGACGTCCCCGGCCTGCTTGCGCGCGAAGAACGCGGTCGCGTGCTCGCAGAGCGCGTCGACGCGGGCGGCGTCCAGCATCCCCTCCCGCGCCAACCGCGCGAGCAGGTCGAGGTAGCGCCGCACGTCGTGATCGAACACGGCGATGTTGCCGCTCGTCATGTACGCGACGGTCATCGCGTTGCCGTTCTCGACGAACTTGTGCAGGATGCCGCCCATCGAGATCACGTCGTCGTCGGGGTGCGGCGAGAAGCACACCACACGGCGCCCCTGCGGCAGCTTGCTCTTGCCACGGATCTTGGCGCCTAACGTGTTGAAGACCATCCCGTTGACCGCGCCCGGCGAGCCGTGGCGCGCGACGAGCGACGACAACCGGTGGTCGGCGTAGTCGCGCTGCGTCAGCTTCAACACGCCCTTGCCGACGCGCTGCGACAGCCAGACCACCGCGCGCACGGCCAGCTCCGGTGTCCACCGCACCTCGTCGAGCATCCACGGCGTCGCAACGCGCGTGAGGTCCGCCGCTGCCGCCGCGTCCACGTAAAACGTGGTGCTCGGGTGACGCTGGAGGAACGTCGCCGCGACCTCCAGGTCCAGCTCCCCCTCGACCGCGCGACGCACGACGCTCGCCTTGTGCTCGCCCGTGGCCAGGATCGCGATCTCGCGCGCGTCGAGGATCGTCGCCACGCCCATCGTGATCGCCTCGCGCGGCACGAACTCCTCGCCGAAGAAGTCCGCGGCCGCGTCCATCCGCGTGACGCGGTCGAGGTGCACCAACCGCGTGCGACTGTCCGCACCCGAGCCCGGCTCGTTGAACCCGATGTGGCCGGTCTTGCCGATGCCGAGGATCTGGAAGTCGATCCCTCCCGCACGCTCGATCGCGAGTTCGTAGCGCATGCACGCCTCGGCCACGTCGTCGGCCGCGACGTCGCCCGGCGGCAGGTGCACGTTGGCGGGGTCGATGTCGATATGCGCGAACAGGTTCTCCCACATGTACCGGTGGTACGCGTGGATGTTGTCCGGCGGCATCGGGTAGTACTCGTCGAGGTTGAACGTCACCACGTGGGCGAACGAGAGTCCCTCGTCCCGGTGCATGCGGATCAGCTCGCGGTACACGCCGATCGGCGTCGAGCCCGTCGCGAGGCCGAGCACGGCCTGCTGCCCACTCGCGCGGCGCTCGCGAACGAGCGTCGCGATCCGCCCCGCGACGAGGCGCGCGATCGCGTCGTGCTCCTCGACGACCACGGTGCGGATCTTCTCGCGCGCGGTCAGGCCGGTCGACGCGCTCGGAGCGGCCGCCGTGCGAGGAGTGAACGGGGGCGCGTCGACGCGTGGCGTGGCGATGGTCACGGCTGCTCGGGGTGGGAGAAGGCGCCCGCGGTCCCGGGCGCGTTCCGATGACTTAACGCCGGCGCAGCCCGCGGCAAGGGCGCGGCACCCCTTGCGTACGGGCCCGTTCCCTACCGTCCCCCCAGCCGTCGCTGCTGCCGTTGCAGCTCGTCGAGAAGCGGCGCATACGCCGGACGCGAGCCCGACGCGTCCGCGTACCCCCACAGCCCGTTGGGGCAGTGGCGGTCGTCGTCCCACCCCGGATGGTCGACCACGGGATAGATGCAGAGCCCCTCGACTTCCACTCCCGCGCGCTGCGCGCCGCGCACCTCGTCGGCCATGTAGCGCAGCCATGTCGGGCGCGCCTCGCCTTCCGTGCCCGTCTCGGCGACGAACAGCGGTCGCCCGTACCGGCGCCCGACCAAGCCGAGCAGCTCGCGGAATGGCCGATAGCGCGGATCGTCGGCGGCGAGCACCTCGTTGCGAAAGGCGAGCGGACCCGCCCACACCCACTGATTGTTGGAGTAGTAGTTGACGCCGACGACGTCGAGCACGTCCGGTGAGCCGCCTAACTCCAGCGCGGTTCGTCCGGCGAGCATGTCCCACGACTCGAACTGCGCCTCGTTGTGCCCGCGCGCGGCCGCGCCCTCGTGCGGCCGGTCGACGTGTGGCACGATCCAGAACACGGGGTCGGTGTGAACCACGCGCGCCCGCGGGTCGACGTCGCGCACCGCGTGCACCGCCGCGATCGCGGCGCGCACGAGTTGCCGTTTGAGCGCGCCGCCCGCTCCGTTCCGGAACGGGTTCAGGTAGCCCGCGTCACCCCCGGCCCACGCGAAGAACGAGATCTCGTTGACCGGCGCGTACCACGGGACCTCGTCCGTCTCGTCGGCGACGAGCGCGGCGAACGCGCGCGCGAACCGCGCGAAGCGGTCGACGAACGCCGGCGACAGCACGTCGACGTCGTCGGGCCACCCGTAGTGGCAGAGGTCCCAGATCACCTGTACGCCCGCGTCGCGTGCGGCGCGCACCCGCGGCCGCTCCGCCGCGAGGTCGAGCACGCCGCCGCCGCCGGCCGCGCCGCCGTCGGCCAGGTGCCAGCGCACGCCGTCGCGCACCGTGTGCAGCCCTGCGGCCGCGCAACGCGCATAATCGGCCGCAGCACACGCGTCGTGCCGGGTCGATGCGACGAGGTCGAGCCGGCGCCCCGTCCGCAGCCGGTGCGTCGAGCACTCGAACCCGGCCTGGTAGAAGCTGCGAAAGAGCGGAATCGGCGCGGGCGCCTCGGCCCGTGCGGGTCGCGCCTGCCGCGCGTCCGCGGCCACCCGCGCCGATTCTGCCATCAGTCGTACGCTCCGTCGTTGGGGCCCGTGCACGCGCGCCGGACCAGTCCGCCGTCGCACGGCGAGCCCGGGGGCAGAAACGGTGCCGACGCATGACGGGGCCGGGCGGCATCGCTGGCACGCGCCCTGCCGGCCGCCGGGGCTCCCTACTTCGGAGAGACGGACGACATGGCCAACACCGATCAGCCCACGAGCGGCTCGCGCCCGGCAGGCGGTCCCGACGCAAACGATCCCGCCTACAAGCAACTCGAATCGCAGCGCCACGCGCTCCACGCGCAGGCCGACGTGCAGGCGACGGCCGAGACCGAGGACCCGCACCGCGCGGTGGCCGACCGCACGGGCACGGCGCTGCGGGCGGAGAGCGCGGCCGGCGATGATGCGGTCGATGCCAACGCGCGCGACGACGCCGACCGCGCGTTTCAGGCGAGCCGCGGCGATCACCAGCCGCGCGATCGGCCCACATCGCGCAGCTGACGCTGGCAGGCCGGGCGTGCGTTAGGCACGCGCGCCGCGGCGCGACGCTTGACATCTGGGCGATCGGTCGTATCGTGGGGTCGCCCGCGGCCCGGGACGGCGGCCGCCTCCCCCGCACGAGCGCGCATGCCACTCGATCCGGCGACACCCGGTGGTCAGATGAACGTCGCCGCGCGGCCCGGGCTCGACCGCAGAGCTGCGCTGCGACGCCTCGCCGGCCACGCGGCGATGCTCTACGCGGGCGGCCCCGCCGTGCTGCGCGTGCCGTCGGGGGCCGGGTGGGGGAAATCGGCGCACCCGACCCCGCGCCCCGGCGTCACGGCCGCACGCGTCCTCACCGCCGCGCGCCTGCGCGAACTCGGCGCACCCGACGCGGTCGAGACCTTCGACCAGGTGCGGCAGATCCCACAGATCGTCGACGGCATCCGCTGCCGCTGCGGTTGCGCCGATGACCCCGCGCACTACTCGCTCCTCAGCTGCTACGAGGGGGACGGAATGGCGCGCCTGTGCGAGATCTGCACGGGGCAGGGGCGCATGGCGTTTCGCCTGACGCGCGCCGGCCGCTCGCTGAACGAGGTCCGCGCGGCCGTCGACGCCCGTTACGGATGAGCGCGCGCCTCAGCCCGTGTGGCGCCGCGCTCGTCGGTGTGGTCGCGGGTGTGACCGCGCTCGCCGCGCCGCTCCGCGCTCAACTCGCCGCGAGCGAGGCCGCCTCGGTCATGCAGACGGTCGACGGGACGCGCATGGAGGTGCGCTACTCGCGCCCCCGCCTGCGTGGACGCCGTGGCGTCTTCGGCACGCAGGTGCACTGGGGGCACGTCTGGACCGCGGGCGCCAACGCGGCGACGACGCTCGCCGTCTCCAAGGCCGTCACGCTCGAGGGGCAGCCGGTCGCCGCCGGGCGCTACTCCCTGTGGCTCATCCCCGCGCCGTCCGGGACGTGGGAGCTGGTGCTCGACCACGACACGACGCTCTTCCACACGCAGGGCCCGCCGCCGCGCGCCGGTCAGGTGCGCCTGCCCGTGCACCCCACGCGCGGCCCGCTCACCGACGTGCTCACCTGGTCGTTCCCCGAGGTCGGGGCGACCGGGGCGACGCTCGCGATGGAGTGGGATACGGTTGTCGTCGCGCTCCACCTTCGCGTCACGCCGTCGCAGTCGACCGTCGTCGCCGCAGCGGACGCCGCGCCCGTGGTCGGTCGCTACCGCGTGCACTTCGACTTCCCCCACGCGCGTGCCCCCAAGGACACGACCGCCCCGCACGAAGAGGCGCCGGCTACCGACGTCACCTTCGACGTCCGCTACGAGGGCAACGAGCTCCGGGCGCGGATGGTCCCGCCCCTGTTTCGAGAGCAGGACGGGTATGCCGACTGGGTGCTCGCGCCGCGCCGCCCCGGCTACTACGCGCTCGGGCGCGTGCAGCAGGGCGAGGTCGTCGAGTTCTACGACTTCATGCTGCTCGCCTTCACGACCGACAGCGGCCGCACCACCGGCTTCGAGATGCGCGGGTCCGACGACGCGCGGTACGCGCAGGGTACGCGCCTGCCGTGACCGCGGCGCCTAACGCCGCGCCAGCGCACCGCGCGCTACCCGGCGAGCGCCGGCCGCCGCGCCCCTGGGTGTGGGCCGCCCTCTACTTTCCCTACGGCCTCAGCTTCGGCTTCCCAGCCATCGCCCTCGGCTTCCTCGGCAGCCGTGCGGGCGTGCCCGTTTCGGCCGTCGCGGGCGTCGTCGGCATGACGATGCTCGCGGCCGGGTGGAAGTTCCTCTGGGCACCGATCGGCGACTACACGCTGTCGCGCAAGCGCTGGTACGCGCTCGCGATCTCGCTCACCGCGGCCGGGCTCGTCGGCCTCACGACCGTGCCGTTCACCGCGCGCAACGCGCCCGTGCTCGCGGCGCTCGTCCTGCTGACGAGCGTGGCGGCCACCTTCGTCGCATTCGCGACCGAAGGCCTCCTCGTGCACAACACACCGCCCGAGCGGCGCGGGCGCGCGGCGGCGTGGTTCCAGTCGGGGAACCAGTTCGGCCAGACCGCCGGCGGCGGGCTCGGGTTGTGGCTGCTCACGCACCTGCCGTCACCGTGGATGGCGGGCGCCGCGCTCGCGGCCCTCGTCGGGGGCTGCGCGCTCGCCCTCGTCGGGCTTGAGGATCCACCGGCCGCCGCCGCGGGCACGTCCGTCGCGCACCGCGCGGCCGAGGCGTGGCACCACCTCGTCGACGTGCTCCGCTCGCGTGCGGGGCGCATCGCCCTTCTTCTGGCCGTGCTGCCGATCGGGACCGCCGCGGCGCAGGTGCTCTTTGGCTCGCTGGCCTCGGAGTGGCATGCCTCGGGCGACACGGTCTCGCTCGTGTTAGGCATCGGTGGAGGCGCCGCGATCGTCGCCGGCTGCTTCGCCGGCGGCCGCCTCGCCGAACGTGTCCCGCCCCCGGTCGCGTACGCCCTGTCGTGCGCGCTCGGGCTGCTCGCGTGCGTCGTCATGGCGCTGTCGCCGCGCACCGCGGCCGCGTACGCGGCTACCACGCTCTTCTACACGTTCGCCGTCGGCATGACCGTCGCCGCGTTCACCGTCCTCGTGCTCGCGATCGTCGGCCGTACCGCGGCCGCGACGAAGCTCAACCTCTTCTTCGCGCTCAACACGCTGTTCAGCCTCGCCATGCTGCGCGTGGCGGGGTGGGCCCACGACGCGCGCGGTGCCGACGGCTCGCTCTACGCCGAGGCGCTGGTTGGCGTCGCGTCGCTCGCCGTGTTCGCGCTCGCCGCCCGGCGCCCGCCCGCCGCGGTCGTCGTACAGGAGGCCTGAGATGAGCCGCCGCAACGTCGCCGCCGCCGTGGCCACCCACGTCGCGCTTACCCTCGCAGCGCTCACCGCAACCGCGGACCATGCACGCGCGCAGCCTGCCGTGCCGCCGGCGGTCCCTGCGCCGCTCGCGGCCGAGGTGCGTGCGTTCGTCAGCGTCGACACGCCGACCTTCGTGCTGCGCCACGTGCGCGTGATCGATGGCACCGGTGCGCCGTCGCGCGCGGACCAGAGCGTCGTCGTCGACCACGGTATCGTGCGCGCGGTAGGGGACGCCGCCACGACGCCCGTGCCCGACGGAGCGCGCGTGTTCGACCTGCCCGGCCGCGCGGTGCTCCCCGGGCTCGTGATGATGCACGAGCACATGTTCTATCCGTCCGGCGGCGGCAGCGTCTACAACGAGCAGGCGCTGAGCTTCCCGCGGCTCTACCTCGCCGGTGGCGTGACGACGGCGCGCACGGCGGGGAATCTGGCCGGCTACGCCGACCTCGAGCTGAAGGCCGCGATCGACGCCGGGCGCGCGGTCGGACCGTGGCTCGACGCGACCGCGCCCTATCTCGAAGGGCCGGGGCTCCCGATCTACCAGGTGCACGCGCTGACCGGCCCCGACGACGCGCGGCAGACCGTCGCGTACTGGGCCGACCGCGGCGCGACGTCGTTCAAGGCGTACATGCACATCACGCGCGCCGAGCTCAAGGCCGCGGTCGACGAGGCGCATCGGCGCGGGCTCAAGATCACGGGGCACCTCTGCTCGGTGACCTTCCGTGAGGCGGCGGCGCTCGGGATCGACAACCTCGAGCATGGAATCCCGGTGGCGAGCGACTTCGTCGCGGACAAGCGCCCCGACGAGTGCCCGGCCGCCGAGGTGATTCCGTCGATCGCCGCACTCGACGCGGGCGGGGCACCCCTGCAGGCGCTCATCCGCGATCTCATCGCGCGGCACGTCGCGCTGACGTCCACGCTCACCGTGTTCGAGACGTTCACCCCCGGCCGGCCGCGGGCACCGCAGGGCGTGCTCGACGCCCTACTTCCCGAAGCGCGCGACCAGTACGTGCGCCAGTGGCAGCGGATCGCGGCCCAGCCCGCGTCGCCATGGACGCGCGTGTTCGCGAACGAGATGCGCTTCGAGCGCGACTTCCTGCGCGCCGGCGGGCTGCTGCTGGCCGGAACCGACCCGACCGGGTACGGCGGGGTCGTTGCCGGTTACGCGAACCACCGCGAGTTGGAGCTACTCGTCGAGGCTGGCCTCACACCCCTCGAGGCGATCCGCGTCGCGACGCTCAACGGCGCGACCTACCTCGGCCGCGCGGACATCGGAACCGTCGCCCCAGGCCGCCGCGCCGACCTCGTCGTCGTGCGCGGCGACCCGTCGACGCGCATCGCCGACGTCGAGCAGGTCGAGACCGTGTTCAAGGGCGGCGTCGGCTTCGACGCGCCGCGGCTGTTCGCCTCGGTGCGCGGCCAGGTCGGCCTCCACTGACACCCGAACGTCGGAACCCGACACGTCGAATGCCGAACATCTCGCGCAGGCAGTTCCTCTCGTCCACATCGCTGGCCGCGGTGAGCGTCGTCGGCCTGCCGCCCCTGGCCGACGCGTCGCAGCGCCGCGGGCCGCCCGACGCGGTCGTC
>DASWUT010000426.1:0-1939 GCA_036401455.1 Gemmatirosa sp.
CTGCCGCTCCGTCGCACGCTGCAGCGCGCGACCGCCGCCGACGAGCCCGAGGCGATGGAGCTGAACACGCGCGGCGGCGCCTCGGCCGCCGCGCCGAAGCCACTCGGACCGACCGGTCCGGCGCGGAGCGCGGCGGCATGACGACGGGCGTTCCAGCACGAGTCGAACCAGGCGACGGGATGGGTGGACCGGCCGGGCAGCCGTACGGAGCCGACCCGTACGGCGCCGACGCACTGGAAACGCGGCGCGCACGCACCGCCGCGGCCGACCGGCTCCGCCGCACCCGCTCGGTGCTCCGCACGATCGCTGCCGTGCGCACCGCGCTCTGGATCGGGGTCGGCCTCGCAGTCTGTACGTTCACATGGTTGCTCGCGCGTCGCGTCGGCTGGGCGCTGCCGCTCGGACTTGTGCTGACCGCCGCCACCGCCGTCGTCGTCGCCGGCACTGCCGTCATCGCCCGGCCGTGGCGCCGCTGGACGCTCGGCGCCGTCGCGCTCTGGATCGAGGCCCGCGTTCCCACGCTCCGGTACGCACTCGTCACCCTCGCCGACGCGGGGCCGACCGCCGCCACACTCCCCGCCCCCGTCGCACGCGTTCTCGCCGACCGCGTCCGCGCCGCGCGGTGGGACGACGCCCTCCAACTGACTGCCCGCCGTGCCCTGCTCGCACCCGCCGCGGCACTCGGCGCGTCCCTGCTCCTCCTGCTGGCGACCATTCACGCGCCACCATCGGCACATTCTGACCAGATAACTGCCCGGGTGGGCCGTCTTGCGTCGGGTGCGTCGCCGCGCGGCATCCCCGTCGACCCGCTCGCCCACCTCCGCGCGACGATCACTCCACCGGCCTACACCCACGAGGGCGCGCGTACCCTCGACGACCCGCCCGCCGTGACGGCGCTCGTCGGCAGCACGCTCATCCTCGAAGGCACCGGATCTGCCGGCCAGGTGCGCGCCGGCCTCCTCACGACATCCACCACCACCTCGCCGGTCGCGGTGCGTGCCGAAGGCGCGGGTCGGTGGCGCGTCACGCTCACGATTCCCCCCGCACCGATCGCGCTCCGGCTCGTCGGCCCCGTGCACGACCGCGTCGTCGTGCTCGACCCGCGCCCCGACCTTCCACCGCGCGTCGCGCTCCTCGCCCCCACGCGCGACACGGTCGTGCGCGCCCCGCAGGGAACCGTCGCCCTCCGCGCCCGCGCCGACGACGACCTCGGCCTCGTCGACGGCGCCTTCGAATACGTCGTGAGCTCGGGTGAGGGAGAGAACTTCACCTTTCGCACCGGCCGCGTCGGGGCGGCCAGCTTCGGCGGCGCCCGCGCCGGCACGCTCGGCGCCGCGCTCGACCTCGCGGCGCTCAACCTCAAGCCCGGCGACCTCGTCCACGTGCGCGCCCTCGCCCGTGATGCCCGCCCTGGCGCCGCGCCCGGTGCGTCCGAGACGCGCGCCATTCGCGTCGCGCGCGCGGGAGAGTATGACTCCGTCGCCGTCGACGGCGCGCCCCCGCCCGACGCCGACACCGCCGCGTTCGGCCAGCGCATGCTCCTTCAGCTCACCGAGGCGCTCGTCGCACGGGCCGAAGCGCCGCGCGCACCACTCGCGCGCCCGCTCGTCGTCGACGAGTCGCGCCGGATCGGCGGTGACCAGGCGCGGCTGCGGCGGCGCGTGGGTGACGCCGTGTTCAGCCGGCTCGGCGGCCAGGCCAGCGGCGAGGAGTCGCAGGGAAGCGACGACGCCTCCGAGCGCCGCGGCCGGCTGTCCCCGCAGGACCTGGTAGCCGAAGCGAACCGGGCGACCGGGGCCGGGGCCGCGGGCGCGCTGGAAGGCGATGAAGCCGAAACGCCGGTGACGGCGATCAACCGGCCACTGCTCGAAGCGTACAACGCGATGTGGGACGCCGGCCGCGCGCTCGAAGTGGGCGAGCCGCGGCGCGCACTCGCGCC
>DASWUT010000427.1:0-1513 GCA_036401455.1 Gemmatirosa sp.
GACGCTCGCGAAGCCCGAGATCGTGCGCTCGTACGCGGGATTCCGCTGGATGGATCCGGGCGAGCCCGAGACGCGCGCGCAGTCGTTGCGCGTGATCACCGACGTCGTGCGGCGCTACGACGTCGACGGGGTCCACATCGACGACTATTTCTACCCGTACCCGGAGAACGACCCGGCGACCAGGCGTCCCGCGCCGTTCCCGGACTCGGCGAGCTACGCGCGCTACATCACCGGCGGGGGCACGCTCGCGCGCGACGACTGGCGACGGGCGAACGTGGACGCGTTCGTGCACGCGATGTACGACTCGGTGCACGCGGCCAAGCCGTGGGTGAAGGTCGGGATCAGCCCGTTCGGCATCTACCGGCCCAAGGAGCCGGCCAACGCGTGCTGCTTCGACGCGTACGCGAAGCTCTACGCCGACTCGCGCCGCTGGTGGCGCGAGGGGTGGGCGGACTACCTCACGCCACAGCTGTACTGGAAGATCGCCGCGCGCCAGCAGAGTTACCCCGAGCTGCTCGCCTGGTGGGCGGCCGAGAACCGGCGTGGGCGCAATCTGTGGCCGGGCAATTACCTGTCGCGCGTCGGCACGCGGCCTAACGACTGGCGGGTCGCGGAGATCGACTCACAGATCGCCGTGACGCGGGCCCAGCGGGGCGCTGGGGGCAACGTCTGGTTCAGCATGCAGACGTTCATGCGCAACACCGCGGGCGTGGCCGATTCGCTCCGCGTCGGGCCGTACGCCGAGCCGGCGCTCGTGCCCGCGTCGCCGTGGCTGCCAGGGCGCGCGCCCGGGGCGCCATCGGTCGTGATCGCGCGCGGCGGGCGGCCGCACGTCGCGCTCGAGCCGGCGCCGGGCGACGTGGAACCGTGGCTCTGGGTCGTGCAGCTGCGCGAGGGCGAGCGGTGGGACACGGTCGTGCTTCCTGGCAGCGCGCGCGAGTACGTGCCGGTGCGAAGCGCGTACGCAGGGGGCGACGTGCCCGGCCCGGACGAGGTGCGCGCGTACGGCGTCGACCGCACCGGGCGCGAGGGTCCTGCCGGGCGCGCGGGGGCAGGTGTCGGGGTCGCGAGCGGCGCCGCTGCGGGCGGGCGTTAGGCGATCGATGGCGCCGCGCCAACCGCCGTTCTTCTACCGCGAGACCGAGGGGGTGCGCGTCACCGTGCGCCCCTCGTACCTGCGCGATCAGTCGCGCCCGGCGGCGGGACAGTATGTGTTCGCGTACCACATTCGGATCGAGAACATCGGGCCGGTCGCGGCGCAGCTGCTCGCGCGGCGGTGGACGATCACCGACTCGACCGGCGAGGTCACCGAGGTCGAGGGCGAGGGCGTGGTGGGAGAGCAGCCGGTGCTCCACCCGGGGCGTGTGCACGAGTATCGCAGCTTCTGCGTGCTCAAATCGGAGCGCGGCCACATGGAGGGGCGCTACCGCTTCGTGCGTGCGGACGGCGACCTGTTCGACGTCGACGTGCCGCGGTTCACCCTCGACGCCGACGGCGCGTAGCGCTCCGCGCG
>DASWUT010000428.1:0-3833 GCA_036401455.1 Gemmatirosa sp.
CGACGGCTCGTCGCTCGACCGGGTTGGTTCCGGTACGGTGCGCGGGGAACGGCGGCTCCGTCCAGTTCACGTCCGGTCCGCCAGGCGCGGACGTGACACCGGGGTCGCGCTGTGACGTCGGCAGCGGCCGCGCCGCGTCGATCAGCTGCCCGAGCACACTCGCGGTGACCTCGAGGCGGGTCGCAAGGCGTTCGCGGACCGCGCGGTATGGCTTGCGGCCGGCGAGCGCGTTGTAGACGACCGACGCGTCGGTGCGAGTTCGTCGGGCCCAACGCGCGAGTTCGTCGGGCCAGAGGGCGAGCTGCACGACCAGCGATGCCGGCATCGCCGCGATCTCGCGCGCGACGGTGCGGACGGCGATCTGTTCGACGCGCGTCGAACCCGTGCGCTCGGGCAGCGCTTCGAGGTCGCGGTGGCCGGCGAAGCCGACTGGCGGAGATGATTCCATGCTGGCGAACGGTCGAGGTTTCGTGCAAGGCGCCCGTCCACGAACCGCCGTCGGCGGGAAGGCGCGCGCCAGCGGACAGGTGAAGACGCGCCGATGGCGTCACGCTGACCAATGCGCGCGGTCACACGGGACGCAATCGTTGCTGTGGTGAATGCTAGGAATGGGAAAGTTGTGGCCGGCTGGGAAACATCCCCTGCGATTCGGATCACGCAAGGCCGCAGAAGGTGATGCAACACCAGGCACATCGGCGGGTCGCAACCGTGCCGCCACCTCGCGCCGCACTATGCCGCCGGCGCGAATACCCGGTCGTCGCAGCCCGTGCAGCGCCGCCGGCAGCGTAGCCCGTCCACCTCGACCGGCGCGCCGCCGTCGTCCTACGCTTCGTCGTCCTCCGTACCGTCGACAGACGCCTCGCTCGAATCGCCGCCCAACACCCGATCGACGACGGCGCGGATGAGCGAAGCATCATGCCCGCGCCGCGCGAGGTAGCCGTACAGCCGGCGCCGCCGCACCTCGGGCGCGAGCGCGCCGAGCGTCCGCGCGCGCTTGCGCGCGGCCTGCTCCACCAGCGCGACCTCGTCGACCGCCTCGTCCACGAACACGTCCGCAACCGCCTCGTCCGCCGTGTCACGCGCGACCCCCGCCTGCGCGAGCGCTTGCGTGACGCGCCGACGCGAATCCCCCCGCGTCGCGACACGACTGCGCGCGACCTGTCGCGCGTACGCGGCGTCATCCAGCAGCTGCGATGCCTCCAACCGGGCGACGGCCGCGTCGACGGGCGCCGGCGCCGCGCCCGCGCGCACGAGCCGCTGCCGAAGATCACGCGACGACCGCGCACGTGCCGCCAGCATCGCGAGCGCACGGTCGTACACCGAGACTTCAGCGATCCCGTCCGCGACGAGCGCCGCCGCCGCATCGTCCAGCACGCGCCCGACGCGGAGCCCGACTCGCTCGACAAGTTCCAGCGACACGGCCCCGACCACCCGGCCGTCGACCGACACGTCCCAACGACCCGGGCGTCGGCTCGACGGCGCGAGGTCGGTCACCGCGCCCGCCGACACCGTCGGCTCGGCGGGCGCCATGGCACGCGCCGAGCCGCGGCGCATCACTCTTCGCCCGACTCCGCGACCTCGGGGCCACCCTCGCCGGTGATGCCGAGGATCCCCTTCACCTTCTCCTCGACGTCGGCCATCAGCGTCGGGTTGTCCTTCAGGAACATCTTCGCGTTCTCACGTCCCTGCCCGATGCGCTGGCCCTGATAGCTGTACCACGCACCCGATTTCTCGATGATTCCGGCCTCGCTCGCGATGTCCAGCACCAGCGAAGCGTGGCTGATCCCCTCTGCATACATGATGTCGAACTCCGCCTGCCGGAACGGCGGCGCGACCTTGTTCTTCACCACCTTGACGCGGACGTGCGAACCCACCACGTCCTCCTTGTCCTTGACCGGCCCGATGCGGCGGATGTCCATGCGCACCGACGCATAAAACTTGAGCGCCTTCCCACCGGTCGTCGTCTCGGGATTGCCGAACATGACGCCGATCTTCTCGCGCAGCTGGTTGATGAACACCACCGACGTCTTCGAGCGAGCGATCGCGCCGGTCAGCTTCCGGAGCGCCTGGCTCATGAGGCGCGCCTGCAGACCGACGTGGCTGTCCCCCATGTCGCCCTCGATTTCTGCCTTCGGCACGAGCGCCGCGACTGAGTCGATCACGATCACGTCGACCGCGCCCGAGCGCACGAGGATGTCGCAGATCTCGAGCGCCTGCTCGCCCGTGTCCGGCTGCGAGATGAGCAGCGCCTCGATGTCCACGCCGAGCTTGCGCGCGTACTCGGTATCGAGCGCGTGCTCCGCGTCGATGTACGCCGCCACCCCGCCCGCCTTCTGCGCGTTCGCGACCACGTGCAAGCAGAGCGTCGTCTTCCCCGACGACTCCGGCCCGTAGATCTCCGTGATGCGGCCCTTCGGCACGCCGCCGATACCAATCGCCGCGTCGAGGTTGATCGCGCCCGTCGGAATCGACTCGACCTTCACCTTCGTGTCGGTCCCCATCCGCATGATCGAGCCCTTGCCGCAGTTCTTCTCGATCTGCGCAATGGCCAGGTTCAACGCCTTCTTCTTGTCGTCGCCTTGCACCGTCGTCGCCATACTCGCCTCAACTCGTTGAAGGGTCCTGGCCACACCGGCTCGCACGGCATCGTCTGTCGGGCGACAGCGCGATGACGTCGAGCACCCGAACAAAATACGAAGATCGCGCGTCGGGCGCAAGCTCCGCCGCGATCGCATAAGTCATTGTCCCACGGGCACTTGGAAGGCGTCCGCAACATGCCGCACGCGCACCGTCGTCGGCGCCGCCGTCCTGAACGCTACCCCGACAACGTCGAATCGATACGCGCAGTCTGGCCGGCCGTGACGCGCGATCCAGACCTGCGCGCTGCGGACGAGCTCGCGCCGCTTGCGCCAGTGCACCGCGTCCAGCGGGCCGCCGAATGCCGGGCCACGACGTGTCTTCACCTCGACGAAAGCGACAAGCCCGGGCCGCGCGACGACGAGATCCAGGTCGCGATGCCCCGAACGGAAGCGTCGGCTCACGACCCTCCACCCGCGTGACACGAGCCACCGCTCCGCGACGCGCTCGCCAAAGGCGCCGAGCGCCTGGCGAGGATCGGCCGAACGACGGACGACGGCGCGCGGTCCGCCGGGCGCGCCTGAGTCGCGGAGCGCGGTCGCGCCATCGCGCGAAGCATCTGACGTGGTGAGCACGCGACCATGCTACGCCGGCCTCCCGCGGCCGACTGCATCGAAACGTTGCACACTGGGCTGAATCATCGCGCGGCGTCGCGCGCCGCCCGACCACGCAACGCGGCGAGCACGGTGCCCGGGTCGTTCGACACGATTCCGCTCACGCCCGTGTCCCACAGGCGGATCGCCGTCCGCGCATCGTCCACCGTCCACACGTGCACGGGCACGCCCGCCGGCGCGAGCAGCCGTGCGAAGCGCCCGATCGGCAACGGCAGCCCGCGGTACGTCGGCGGCACCGACGCGGCGCGGTACGGCGGATCCACACGTCGGCCGGTGAGCGCCGCACGCAGCAGCCGCGCGACGTCGCCCTGCGCCGCCCCCGTAGCGTACGACGTGCCGCGGAAATACGCGACCACATCGTCCCTGAAGGACGCCACCACCGCGCGCCCGCGCGCCGCATGGCGATCGAGCGTCGCCCGCACGGCCTCGCACGCCGCATGCTCCTTCACTTCGATCAGCACCGGCACGTCGGCGAACGCGCCGAGCACCGCGTCGAGCGTCGGGATACCAATCCCCCGCCCCGCGAACGGGCGCGACCCGGCCGTCGCGGGAAATCGCGCCCCGGCGTCGACCTTGCCTAAC
>DASWUT010000429.1:0-6929 GCA_036401455.1 Gemmatirosa sp.
GTGGACCCCCTCGCGCCTGGTACGCTGGGGCGAGCAGATCGGGACGGCGACGGGCGCGGTCGTGACGACCATCCTCGAGCGGTCCCCGCACCCCGAGCAGGGCTACCGCGCCTGCCTCGGGCTCCTATCGCTCGCCCGGCGCTACGGCGCGGAGCGGCTGGAGGCGGCGAGCGTCCGGGCCCGCACCACCGGGGCGGTGAGCTACCGCTCGGTGAAGTCGATCCTCGCCAGCGGCTTCGACCAGCTCCCGCCCGAGATCACCGACGGCGCGGACGCCGTGCTGCACCTCCCGGCGACGCACGCGCACGTACGTGGGGCCGACTACTACCGCGACAGCGTCGCCGGCCTAACAGCATCGCCCACACTCACCCCTGACGAGGCGCTCTCGTGCTGATGGAACAGACGCTCACCCTCCTGCACACGCTCAAGCTCCCCGGCATGGCCGCGGCCCTCGAGGCCCAGCGCGGCGTGCCCGACCTCGCCGCCCTCAGCTTCGAGGAGCGGCTCGCCCTCCTGCTCGAACGCGAGCGGGCCACGCGCGAAGATCGCCGCCTCACCCGGCTTCTGCAGCTCGCGAAGCTCCGGGTGAACGCGTGCGTGGAGGACATCAACTTCCGCGCGGCGCGGGGGCTCGACCGCGGCCTCGTGCTCCGACTCGCCGATGGCGCGTGGGTCCGCGGCCACGAGGTCGTGCTGATCACCGGCGCGACCGGCACGGGCAAGACCTGGCTCGCCTGCGCGCTCGGCCACCAGGCGTGTCGACAGGGACACACGGTGCGCTACCTCCGGCTGCCACGGCTCCTGGGCGAGGACCTCGTCCGGGCCCGCGGCGACGGCTCCTACGGCCGGCTCTTCCAGCAGCTCGCCCGGACCGACCTGCTGATCCTCGATGACTGGGGGCTCGCCCCGCTCGGCGACCGCGAGCGGCGCGACCTGCTCGAACTCGTCGAGGACCGGGTCGGCCGCCGGGCGACGCTCGTCACGAGCCAACTGCCGGTCGAGCACTGGCACGAGCAGGTCGGCAACGCCACGTTTGGCGACGCCATCCTCGACCGGCTCGTGCATCACGCCCACCGGATCACCCTCACCGGCGGCTCGCTCCGGCGGCTCCCGGCCGACGCGACCGCCACGGCATCGGCCCCGGCCGACCCGGCCTAACCCTTCACGCGCCCCATCACCCGCCCCGTGACACGCGCCGTCTCAGGCCCGACCGCGGTGATCGGCTTCGAGCGAAATGGCTGATCGGCTTGGAGCGAACTGCGTGATCGCCTTCGAGCGAAACGGCTGATCGGCATCGCCGAAATACGCAGTCGCGACGTCGAGGCCCGCCACGTCGGCCACCACCCCGGTCGGCGCCCGGAGCAGGAGGGCGAGCGGTGGCACGAGCGGCGCCGCCGGCGCGGTGCTCGGCGCCGCTCGTGCCGCGTGCGCGATGGCGGGCACGACGGTCACGGCCGCGAACCCCACCGCGCCGGACCGCGCGATCCGGGGCGGCGTCGGGGCCCCAGCCGCGCGCTGTCGCCAGCGTGCGAGCGTGGCGCGCCGGATGCCGAGCCGGCGGCAGAAGGCGGTGGCGCTCAGCCCGCTCGCCGCGAAGTCCGCGACGTAGACGGTCTGCTCGGCGAGCGTCCACGAGCGCCGCGGCCGCTTCGACGCGTCCGGGGGCGTGGTGTTAGGCGATGAGATGGCGGGAAGCATGGGCGCGAACGTACGACGCCCATCCCCGCCCGTCACCACGTCCAAATCGAACGCTTACGTGGAGAACGCGATCCGGCCGCTCAAGTTAGGCGCCAAGAACTGGCTCTTCGTCGGCCACCCCGACGCAGGGCCGCGCCTCGCGAACCTCTTCACGCTCGTCGAGAACGCCCGGCAGGCCGGCGTCGACGTCGAGGCGTACCTCACCGCGCTGCTGACCCAGCTCCCCGACCACTCGGTGCGCCGGCTCGGCGAGTGGCTCCCCCGCGCCTGGCACCAACGCGCACAGGCCGCCGGCTTGGCGGCGCACTCCCTCGGCCTCACGGCCTAACCCGCCGCCCTCCTCACGGTCGGCCGTGCGGCCGTGTTACGCGGCGCCCGGCGCCGAGACGGCCGCTCCCCGCGTGCCCCAGGCCCACATCCCGAACCCCACCTCCTTCGGGAGCGGGTGTCCCGTCTGGCGGGCCAACATCGCGATCTGTCCACGGTGATGCGCCTCATGCGCGACAAAGTACCCGATGAATCCGACGACGTCGGGCTTGAAGCCGGCGATCCGCCCATCCCCCGCGAGCGCCGCCGCGACGGTCGCGCGGAGCGCCGCGTGGCTTTCACCTAACGCGTCGAGGGCTTCGGCCCGCGTCGCCTGCGCCGCGTCGAGCGGCGTCGGCGCGGCGCCACTCGCGGCCTTGACCCACATCCCGCGCACCGCGTGGACGTGCGCGACGATGGCCGCAATCGTGCGGCCCTTCCCGCCGGGCGGCGCTGCGCGCCAGGCCGCGTCGTCGACGTGCTCGACGAGGTAGCGGGTGATCTGGTCGCTCGTGTCGAACGCGTGCAGCACGGCGGCGCCGACCTCGAAGGCATCCCGGGCGGAGCGGGGCATGGCTGGAGGGGAACGGTGACAGGGGGTGGCGCATGCGGGTCAGCGCGGGCGTCAATGTACGCCTTCGACTCGGACGCCGCGACGCGCTCGCCGCCTTCGGAGGCGATGGTGATCGCCGGCGGGCGGGTCGGCGCGACAAGCCGAGGGCGCGCCGCCCGGACTCCCGCTGCCAGGCGCGACGGAGTGTGAGCCAGCCCGCGCGCTCGTCCTCACAGCCGAACCCGCCGCTCGGCGGGGCGCCGCCTACACGCCCGCGACCGGCACGTCAACCTGTCCGAGTCGAACGCTTACGGTGGAGCTGCAGCGGCAACGCACGTCGCATTGACCCACTCCCGAACCGCGGGGCGCCGGGCTACGCGGGTCCGGCGGCGTCCGGCGGCGCGCCCGCATCGCCGCGCAGCGCCGCCGCGAGCCGGGCCAAGACGTCGGGGCGCTCGAACGGTTTGCCGAGAATCGGGCCCTGCACGTTCGGCAGGCCCGCGCGCACGTCGCCCGTGCTCGAGTAGCCGGACATGAGCACGACGGGGAGCGTCGGGACGTGGCGGAGCAAGCGCGCGGCCAGTTCTCGGCCGCTCATCGTGGGCATGGCCACGTCGCTTAGGACGACGTCAAACGGCGGACCGCTCTTCGTGGCGCTACCCACGGACATGTGGTCCTCGGACACGTGGTCCTCCGACACGTCGCCCGCCGCGACGAGCCCGATCTGCGCCAGCGCGTCGGCACCGTGTGCCGCCTCGGTTACCACGTACCCAGCCTCGGTGAGCATGCGCGTCAATGCAGCGCGCACGGCGCCCTCGTCTTCCACGACGAGCACGCGGGGGCGACGGCGGTCATTCGCCGCCGCGGACGGCCGATCACCTCGGCGCGCCTCGGCCGCGGGATGGCCACCGGCGACCGGCCGGCGAGCTTGGGGTGTGCCGAGCACGCGGGGCCCGACCGCGTCGGCCCCGACCGGCCCGGCGACGACGCCCGCGGCGAGCGCGGTGGCGATGCACGGCCAGAGCACGGTGACGGTGGTGCCCACGCCCGGCGTGCTCGCGAGGCGCACCACGCCCGCGGACTGGCGGACGATCCCGTAGACGACCGCGAGCCCCAACCCGGTGCCGCGGCCAGGTCCTTTCGTCGTGAAGAACGGGTCGAACGCCCGCGCCGCCGTACCCGCATCCATGCCGCGCCCGGTGTCCGCGACCTCGAGCATCGCGTACTCGCCGGGGGAGGCGTGAGGCGCGATGAGCGCCGATGCGTCCTCAGGGGAGACGGCCAGCAGGCGCGTGCGCAATGTGAGCCGGCCGCCAGCCGGCATCGCGTCCCGCGCGTTCACTGCCAGGTTGAGCACGAGCTGGTCGAGCTGCGTGGGGTCGGCGAACACGGGCGGGAGTTCGTCGCCCAGGTCGAGTTCGAGCACGACAGCGCCGAGCAGCGGCCGGAGCAGCCCGACACTCGCCCGGAGCGCAGCATTCAAGTCGACGGCGCGCCGCTCGATGACCTGCTCGCGGCTGAACGTGAGCAGGCGGCGGGTGAGGTCGGCCGCGCGGGCCACCGCACGCCGGATCTCGGCGACGTCCTCGGCCTGGGCCGGGCGGCCGGCGTCGGCGTCGGCGTCGATGAGCTGCGCGTACGCCTGCACGACGGTGAGCAGGTTGTTGAAGTCGTGCGCGACCCCGGCGGCTAGCCGTCCGAGTTCCTCAAGGCGTTGCGACTCCTGCGCCTCAGGCGCGGCGTCGTCGGGCGGACCCACTGCGCGCCCACGGACCACGAGGTAGGACGCCCCATCCACGAGCAGGCGTTCGCCGGTGACGCGCATCCGCCGGGGCGCGCGCACGCCACTCGGCCGGGCGACCTGCCACGTGACCGACACCGCGGAGGTCGTGGGAGGGCCAGCCGGCGCGTCCCGCAAGGCGCGGAGTGCCGCGTCCACTTGGACGTACTCCGCCTGACTCGCCCAGAGGTCGTCGACGACCCACGACGTGCCGACGAGGTCAGGCAGGGCGCGCCCAACGGCTGCCACCCACGCGTGATTCGCCGTCACGACGTGGCCGTCCTGAGCGCGCAGCACGACGAGCGCGTCCGGGCTGGTCCGGAACGCCGCGACGATCAGCGGCGCCGTCGCGGCCTCGAGTGGGTCCCGCTGCGCCGCATCGGGCACGTCGTCGCTTGGGATCATCGGTCGGTGGGGAGGCCACGCCTCGGCGGCGCAAGATACACGTCGCGGCGCTGAACGGCGTCCCGCCGCGACCGAAGTACCCGCGCGGCTGATGCCGCGTCGCGACAGGTCGCGACCGTGCGCGGCATGGGAAGCGCAACGGCGTCGGTGTCGACACTGCGGCCAGAGACGGCCCGCGCGCCCCCGCGCTACGGGTCGATGGACATCGTGACGTAGCGCACGCGGGCGGTCGCCGTGGCGAACACCCGGGAGGCGGCCGCTACAGCCGCCGGCAACGCCTCGCCCGAGGCAATCGTCGCGCGCCGCACGGCGGCGGCGCGCGCGTCCACGACGTTCCGCTCGGCCGTACGCGCGTTCGGCACGTGGTGCGCGTAGATGGCAGCGGAGTCTTACACAGCGGCTTGTGGAGCACGGCGATCGACGGTCCGCCCAGCGTATCCGGCGTCTCCCACGTGCACCCCATGTACCGCGTGACGGCTCGCGACCGCGCGGCACGGGCGGCACGTCGCTCTGGGACCGTGCCCCGAGGCCATGCGCGTTCTCCCGGTTCGGACGTCCGGTCGCCGTGCGCCGCGAACGTCAGACCGGGCGCGAACGCGTCCCCCGACCGGGGCGGACGCCGACGCTACGGATCGGCGGGCGCACGACCGAACAGCGCCGCCGTCACATCGGCGTCCGACATCCCGCTCCGGCGCAGGCGCGCCCGGAACGTGAGCGCGTCCGCATCGTTCCGGAGCATGGCTTCCACCTTGGCCTGCGGCACCCCTGGCCCGTCGAACTTGTCCGCGAGGCGGCGCAGCTCCACGAGGTTATGCGCTCGATCGTTCGTGAAGTCGGTGTTCACAGGCTCCCTCCTGGGCGCCACCACCACGCCGAGAGGCGGGGCACCACGGGTGGCACGGTCACGGGACGTCGGCGCGGTGCACGCGACGTGCGACGTCCGCGCGAGACGGAGCCGGAGCGGCGGGGGCGCATCGGTGTGGTCCCGCACGACGTGCCCCGCGTCGCGGACGCCGCATGGCCGGGCTCACGCCCGGGGGGCCCCGTTCGGGGTGACGCGCCCCAGCGACCACGACGCGATCTGCGCCTTTCGCACCTTCAGCACCAGGCCCACGTCCGCCGGGACCATCGTGGCGCCGCCCAGGAGGTAGCGGGCGTCCTCGAGGTAGAGGAACGGGTCGGGCGCCCCCTCGAACATCGCGGCCGGCGTCTCCGGCTCGGTGTCAGGCCCGGAGATCGCCTGGAGCGTCGCGCCGAGCTCCCGCAGCCCGCCCTTCGCGAGGCCGTCGTTCAGCAGGTCCACCGTGACGCGCAGGTACGCCGAGCGCGGGATCAGGTGCCCACTCACCAGCCCCGGCGGGATCGCGAGCGTGACGCCGATCGAGAGGCCGCCGCTGGCGAAGCGCGTGAGCAGGTCCAACGTGCTGTCAATCGGCTCGACGAACGCGGCCGTCTCGGGCAGCGCCGTCACGTCGGGAGAATGGTCGGTCATGGCGAGGTCCTGGGAACAGCGTGGGGCGGCGCGTGCGGGCACGCGGCGACCGGCCCGCATCGGCGGCCCCCCGTGGTGGCGGCCGGATCGCGGAATATGACGCGGGGATGGCGCGCGGGGGAGCGCGCGGGCCATCGCGCCTCCCGCGCCCCTCACGCGCGCCTGCCCAGATCGAGTGCGGGCGGACCGGTGATCGTCAGCGCGATTGTACCGTCGGCGTGCGGCCCGTCGACGGCGAGATGCACGAAGCTACCGGCGCCGCGCTCGCGGTCGACCACGGCGGCGAGCGCCGCGACGAGCGCCTGCCCCTGAGCGGGACCGGCCGTGGGCACGAAGGTGAGCCGGACACCGCCGGACACCGGGGCGACCCGCACGGTGGCAGACGGGAATGGCCGCGCGCTGGATGCCAGGGCAACCGCGGCATGGGTCCGCCGCGGCGCGGGCGGGCGCTCGTCGGGAATCAGGAACTCGGACACGCGACCTCCAAGACCGCGGGCACGGCGCGGCGTGGCGCGACAGTCCGGCGCTGCCGCCGCAAGGGCCGGCAACATCTCACGACGTGCGGGCACGCGCAAGACGCGCAAGAGCGGATAACGCCGCGGGCGCGCGGCCACGCGCGCGCGTCGCTTGGCCGCACCCTCGCGACGACCCGACGCGGCACCACGCGGCACCACGGAGCCATGCTCCGCGCGTGG
>DASWUT010000430.1:0-3913 GCA_036401455.1 Gemmatirosa sp.
AGTCGTACGCGTACCCCTCGGCGGCGAGCACGTCGAGTGCCCAATCGTCGCCGGAGCGAAGCCAGCCGGGCGCGCGGTAGCCGAGGAGGCGTGTGCCGGTGACGGGCTCGATGGCATCCCGTGCGCGGGCGAGATCGTCACGAAACGTGCTCGGCGTGAGGGTCGCGAGCGGCCGCTGTGCATAGCCCTTGCTGGCCACCTCGTGCCCGCGCCGTGCGATCTCGGCAATGAGATCGGGGAGTTGCTCCGCGACCCAGCCGAGGCAGAAGAAGGTGGCCCGTTGACCGTGGGCGTCGAGCAGGTCGAGCACACGCGTGGTACCGTGCTCGACACGGCGCTCGAAACGCGGCCAGTCCGCGCGGTCGATCAGCCGGCCGAAGTTGTTGAAGTACTCCTCAAGAGCGAAGGTCAGCAGGTGCGTACTGCGCGGCGCCGGCTTCGCGTCAGCGAACGACGTCGGGCTCGTGGGGCGGGCATACGCGCCCACGCGGACCGTTGGGGCGGGCGGCGGTACGGCAGGGAACCCGAGGCGCGTCATCGGAGACCGGCCTAACGGGCCCCGCGCCCGCTGAGCACGGCGGGGACGGTCTGGAGGAGAATGCGGCCGTCGAGCGCGAGCGACCAGTGGTCGATGTATTGCAGGTCGAGCGCGACCCACTCGTCGAAGCCGACGTTGCTGCGGCCGCTGATCTGCCAAAGGCAGGTGAGGCCGGGGCGCATGCTGAAGCGCCGCATGAGCCACGGCTCGGCGAAGCGGGACACGTCGCGCGTGGGGAGCGGGCGCGGGCCGACGAGCGACATCTCGCCGCGCAGCACGTTCCAGAGCTGGGGCAGCTCGTCGAGCGACGACCGGCGCAGGAACGCGCCGACGCGGGTGAGGCGTGGGTCGCGCGCGATCTTGAACACCGGACCCTGCGCCTCGTTTTGCGATTCGAGCGCGGCCTGGTGCCGCTCAGCGTCGGCGACCATCGTGCGAAACTTCAGCATCTGGAAGCGGCGTTTCCGGTATCCATAACGCTCCTGCGTGAAGAACACCGGGCCCGGGCTTGTACAGCGAACCGTACCTGCGACGGCGAGAAGGACGGGGGCGAGTAGGACGAGCCCGCCCACCGCCCCAAAGATGTCGAGCACGCGCTTGGCGACGAGCCGCGCGCCGTCCGGGGCGACGTGCAGGCTGACCGATGGAAAGCCGCCGGAGTTCGCCAGCCGCGGGCGCGCGATCGTCGGCGCGACGACATCGGCGAGGTGGTGGGCATGAACGCCCGCGCGTTCGCAGCTGCGCAGCACGTCGCGTACCTCGCCGAAGCGCGACCGTTGGGGGAGCGCCACGAAAACCTCGTCGACGACCGTGTGCATCAGGTACTCGTCTATCCGGCTCACCGCCACCCCGGCGACGCCGTGCGCAGCGTCGGCGAACGCACCCGTTAAGTCGCCGCACGCGACCAGCGCCTCGGGCGTGTCGGCAATCGCGAGCAGCTTGTATGCGACGGTGCGATCGGCCTGGAGCCGTGTCCACAACGACCGCGCGCGCGGGCCGGTGCCGGCGATCACGACGCGGACCTCGGGGCGGCGTAGCCGCCGCGCGCCGTACGTCGCCGCGCGGCAGGCGAGCACGCCGGCCATCGTGCCAGCGATGAAGAGCAACCCGGGTGCGAGCGGAAACCACCGCCCGTGATCGGGCACGAGTAGGAGCACCGGGATGGCCGCGACGGTGCACCCGGCCAGGGTGTTCGCGAGGAGTTCGAGCGTGTTCGGACATCGGCTCAGGTCGTAGGCACCGACGACGCCCAGTGCGGTCGTCGCCCAGGCGGCCACGACCGCGACGGCCAGCGTGTTGCGCACGGTGACGCGCATCGCGAGGAACTCGGCCACGCCATGCGGGAACGGCGGCGCGTGCACAAACAGCACGACCAGCACAAGCGCGGCGACCACGGCGAGCGCGTCCCCACCAGGCGTCCATGACGCGACCCACTGGGCAGCCCCGCGGTTGCGCACCGCCGGGCGGTCTACGTCGAGTGTCGCGGGGAAGGCGGGGCGCACGTCCGGGTCGTGCGCCGGTCGCGCGTCGAACCACGTGCTGGCCGCCCTTGCGTCGGTTCCGGCCAGCGTGACCGCGGCCGCCGGGACACGATCCTGGTCGGGGCTGTGGAGGGCCGTCACTGAGCAGCCCCCGGAACGGGGGTGTGAATTGCGCGCGCGACGGTGCGGCAGTAGCTGGACGCCATACCACGCCCCTTTTCTAGAATGACAGCAAATCGCAACGCGGCCGCCACATGCGGTCGCGCCTGTCGGGTCTGACGTCGCGCGGTGTCGGGCGTGCGAGACCACCGGTCGCGAACGTCCGCAGTCGCAGGCGACGAGATCGCCTCCAACGTCCGGCGCTCGACTGTCAAGCGAGCTCATTCGATGGGCCCGTGCTCTGTCGTGACGCTACGCATTACAGCCCCGTCACGCAATCCAGGGAAGTGGCGTACTCGTCCGCCCAGAAGTCACGAAGCCGCGACGGATCGTATCTGATACGTTGTAAGCGGTGCAGAAAACGCATGTGTAGCACTTGCCCCGCCAGCGGCGCCTCACATAACGATGGACACCGGTGACGGATATCACGTCAGCTCGTACACGCGAGCGACCTGTCTGCCGTCCGCGGGTGATTCACGATTGAGATCGGCGAGCTCAGAAGCTGCGGTCGACAGACATCACCCCGCGGCGAATCCGGAGTCGTGCACCGAACCCGCGCCATCCTTGGACCCCAACGAATTACGTCACCCCCGAGGAGACCGGCCCCATGCGCGCCCTCCGCTGGCACGGCGTGAACGACCTCCGCGTCGACACCGTCCCCGATCCCGAGCTCGTCAACCCGCGCGACGTCATCCTGCGCGTGACCGCGTCGACGACCTGCGGCTCGGACCTTCACTTCATCGACGGCTATCTGCCGACGATGCGCGCCGGTGACATCATCGGCCACGAGTTCATGGGCGTGGTCGAGGAGGTCGGGCCGCACGTGCGCACGCTCAAGCGCGGCGACCGCGTCGTCGTGCCGTCGTTCATCTGCTGCGGTAACTGCTGGTACTGCCAGCATGACCTCTGGTCATGCTGCGACAACACCAACCCCCACGCCGCGATGCAGGAGCCGCTGCTCGGTTAGGCGACCGCGGGGATTTATGGCTACACGCACGCGTTCGGCGGCTACGCGGGGGCGCACGCGCAGTACGTGCGGGTGCCGCACGCCGACGTCGGCTGCTTCCCGGTGTCGGACGGCGTGCGCGACGACCAGGCGTTGTTCGTGTCGGACGCCGCGCCGACGGGCTTCATGGGGGCCGACTTCTGCCAGATCCGCCCGGGCGACACGGTCGCCATGTGGGGCGCCGGCGGCGTGGGGCTGATGGCGATGCAGAGCGCCTATCTGTTAGGCGCGGAGCGCGTGATCGCGATCGATCGCGTCCCGGAGCGGTTGCGCCCCGCGCGCGAGCGGGCGCGGGTCGAAACGCTCGACTACACGGCGGTGGACGTGGTCGAGGCGCTCCGCCAGATGACCGGCGGCCGCGGGCCGGACGCGTGTATCGATGCGGTCGGGATGGAAGCGCACGGCACCGGCGCCGAGTACGCGTACGACCGCGTGAAGCAGGCGCTCCACCTCGAAACCGACCGGGGCGAGGCGCTGCGGCAGGCGCTCCTCGCGTGCCGCAAGGGCGGCACCGTGTCGGTGCTCGGCGTCTACGGCGCGATGGACAAGTTCCCGATGGGCGTGATCGTGAACAAGGGGCTCACGATGCGCTCCGCGCAGCAGCACGGGGAGAAGTACGTGCCGCGCCTGCTCGACCACATCGCGCGCGGCGAACTCGACCCATCATACCTCGTGACGCACCGCCTGCCGCTGGAAGACGCGGTGCGCGGCTACGACCTGTTCAAGCAC
>DASWUT010000431.1:0-5025 GCA_036401455.1 Gemmatirosa sp.
AGCGCACCGCGCAGGACGAGCCAGCCGCCGTAGCCGAGGATCGCGAGGCGCGCCGTCAGTTCGGCGGCACCGGCGGCGGCGGTGACGCGCGCATCGGCGTGCACGCCGCGGCGGATGCTCGCGAACGCCCAACGCGTGCGCCGGAGAAAGCGGTGTTCCTCCGACCGCTCGTTGGCGAATGCGCGCACGGTGCCCATCCCGTGCAGCACCTCGCCGTACCATGCCCACAGTCGCGTCCAGAACGTGTGGTGCATCGCGTCGCGTGCCGCCTGCTGCGGCGCCGCCGCGGCGGCGAACGCCGCCGGGATCGGGACGAGACAGAGCACCGCGATCGCGAGCGTCGGCTGCAACCGCCACATCCCCCAGGCGGCGACCGTCACGTACACCACCGTCGGCAGCAGCCGATACGCGACGTCGGTGAACGCGGTCGCCGTCTGCGGCGCGCTGCTCTCGATCGCGTAGCGAAGGCCTCCGGTGCCGATCTCGGCCTGCGTGTGTGGCGAGAGCACGCTGAGCTTGGCCGCGACGTGCCGCCGCAGCTGGTACTCGACACCGAGGCGCACCTGCCACGTCGCCACGGTCACGCGCGCCCCGGCGAGCGTGCGCCACGCCAGCACCCCGGCGATCGCCGCGACCGCCTCGGCCAGACCGCGGACCGCGGTGGAGGTCGCGCCGGTGTGGCCGACGGTCGTGAGAAAGTCGACGAGCGACCGGAAGGCGAGCGGTTCCGCGGCCGCGGCCACGGCCACGCTCAGCGCGCCGGCAAAGGTCAGCGCGACGCGACGCCGGTTGGGCCTGACGAAGAGGTCGAGCGCGCGACGCACGAGGGCGAGCGCGACGGATGGCGCGGACACGAGAGGCAGGGCGAACCGGGTGGCGAGCGGACGTCGGGGCACCTGTGGCGCGCACGCCACACGTACGCCAGCCGACGCGCCAGGCACGTCGATGTCACGCGCGCCGCCGTTCCCGGCGGGCGACGCCGCTCAGAAGAGGTCGGGCGCGCGCTGCAGTCGGACGACGTACTGCCGCTCCACCCCTGCCGTGTACCGGCCGGCGTAGCGGAGGTCCATCACGATCTGGTCGTGCCGCCAGTCGCCCCGCAGTGGCGGTGGCGTGTTGCCACGCTTGGACGCGTCGGGGCGCAGGGTCAGATGCCCGTCGCGGACCGTCCAGCTGCCGCGCGCGTCGGCGTCCGCCCAGTCGCCGCCGATCGGCAGCGAGGCGCCGGCGACGACGTTCGCGTACTGATAGTGCACGTCGACCGTGAAGCGGCCGGACGGATTGAGGTTGAGCAGGAGCCGGTCGACGCGGGCGACCAGCTGATAGCCGGCCACCGCGACGAGCCGGTCGGCGACGGGGAGCGCGCGGCCGTTCACCCGCTCCAGCCGGTACACGCCGGCGGCGTGCGCGTCGGCCGGCGCGGTCGCGCGGGCGATGGCGCCGGTCGACGACGGCGTCGTCGCGGGCCGCGGGGCCGGGCCGGGCGTCGGCCCGGCGGCGAACGCGGCGAGAGCGGGAACGAGGGAGCGCGCGATCACGTGAACGTCGGGAGTGGAATCGACCGGGTGAGGCCCGATCGCCACAGGGACGCGCCCGCGCAACACGGGTCACGGGCCGGGGTCGCCCCCCAGCCAGAGCCATACGGTGGCCGCGTACGTTCCACCGTTTCGCGGCACGAGGTTCGGCTCGCCCTGGGGCCCCGCGTCGGCAGCGGGGTGAAACTTGTCGCCGATCGGCGCGATGCCGTGCAGGAACGACAGATCCCCCGCCGGAAACGCGACGCGCGCGCCGCCGGCGTCGACACCCGGGCCGGTCGGGAAGCTCGGCGTGAGGACGCGCAGGTACAGGCGAGGCGTCCCGAACACCATCGTCAGCGGCGCGCCGCGCGTCTCGAGCGTCGCCCAGTACGTGTTGGCGTGGAACCCCTTGAACTCGGGGTAATGCCAGTCGAGCCCCGTCTGCGTGTCGTTGTACGCCTTCTCCCAGACGTCGAACTCGACGCCACGCCGACGATTCTTCCACACGTGGTACGGTCCGCGCCCCAACCACCGCATCCCGGCGAGCTGCGCCTCCGTGTAGTCGAAGGTCACGCCGAGGTAGTCGCGCGGGCGATCGCGGGGAACGCGGTAGGCATAGTCGAGCCGCAGCCACCCCGTCGGCAGCAGGCGCCACGTGACGCGCTGCATCGCCCCCGTGTAGCGCGACGCGGCGACGTAGTCTGCCCCGTCGGCGTGCGCCGCGAAGGACGTCAACACCGCACTGCTGTCGAGCGGACGTGGCCCGTTGCGAAGCGCCGAGTGCGCGTCGCCGCGCCGCAGTTCGAGCAGGCGCCCCGTCGCCGAGTCGATGCGAACCTCGACGTCGCCGGCCCGCATCGTCAGCACGCCGCCCCGTAGCTCGCCCGTGACCCCGGGCGCGCCCGCGGTCGGTGAGGCCGCCGTCGGTGAGGCCGTCGTCGGTGAGGCCGCGGCGCGTGCGACAACGCGCGCGGCGACCGAGTCCGGTCCGGCGATCATCCACGTCCACGTGTAGACGTCGCGCCCGTGCGGGTCGCGCGCGGTGAGCGCGAGCGCGTCGTGGCGCCGCCAGTCGGCCGGCAGGTCGAGCTGCAGGGTACCCGCGCCGCGCGGCGGCACGGCGGGCGAGACGGCCGCGCCACGTGCGGCGACGACGTGCGTCGCGACCGCGCTCGCCGCGGGGGCGACCGACGCCGCGCGCGGTCCGGCGAAGTCGCGCAGCTCCCACGTGAAGCGCACGTCGCGCAGGTCGGTCGCGTCGTACCGGTTCTCGACGCGGAGCGCCCCGGTGAACGTCGCCGGCAGTCGGTCCTGGGTGCTCCACGGCAGGTAGACCGGCGACCAGATCTCGCGGATCGCGTACGAGCTGCCCTCGCGCTCGCGGTACGGGCCGACGACGCCGTCCGGCGCGCTGTTGCCGTTCACGTCGACGCGCCCCCCCTGGTCGGCGCGGACGATTCCCTCGTCGGCAAACGACCAGAGGAACCCGCCGACGCCTAACGGATGCGCGACGAGGCGGTTCCACCAGTCCTCGAGCCCCGCCCCCGCACCGCCGTCGTACAACCCGTGCAGGAACTCCGTCGGCATGATGAGATCGTCGCCGTCGAAGAACCATCCGGCGCAGCAGTTGTAGTGCTCGTAATGACTCGTGTTGATCCCGTTGAAGTTCTGCCACGGGTGGATGACCGTGCGCGCCTGCGGATCGTAGCGCGCATAGTCGCCGTCCAGCTCCGTGTTGAACCCGCCCTCGTTGCCGTTGGACCAGAACAGGATCGACGGATGGTTGACGTCGCGGTCGACCATCTCGCGAACGAGTGGGCGCCCCGCCGCGGTGCTGTACGCCTGCTGCCACCCGGTCAGCTCGTCGATCACGAACAGGCCGAGCGAGTCGCAGGCGTCGAGGAAGTGCGCGTCGGGCGGATAGTGAGACATGCGCACCGCGTTCATGTTCATGTCCTTCATCAGCTGCACGTCGGCCACAGAGAGCGCCGCGTTCGTCGTCCGCCCCGTCGTCGGCCAGAACGAGTGTCGATTGCTGCCCCGCAGTCGCACGAGCGCGCCGTTGACGTAGACACCGTCGTGCAGGCGCACCTCGACCGTACGAAAGCCGAACGTCTGCACGACCTCGTGCCGCACGGCGCCACCCGCGACGAGGCGCAGGCGCACGCGGTATCGCGTCGGCCACTCCGCCGACCACGGGCGCACGTTAGGCACCTGCGCGTGCAGTCGGACGCGCCCCGTGCCCGCCGGTACCGCGACGGCGAACGGTGCGCCGACCGGCGCGCCGTCGAGCTGTTCGATGCGTGCCTCGACGCGGCCGGGCGCGGGCACGCCGGCGACGTCGACGTCGGCCGCGAACGCGCCGGTGTGCCGCGCGTCGATGGCGACGTGCGCGACGTACGCGGCCGGCACGGCCTCCAGCCACACGGGGCGAAAGATGCCGCCGAACAGCCAGAAGTCGGCGTGCCGCTCGGCGCGGTTCACCGACGAGTCGGACGAGAACTTGCCGACGCGCACCTCGAGCAGGTTGTCGCTCGCGCCGAAGCGCAGCAGCTCGGTGACGTCGTAGCGGAACTCGTAGAACCCGCCGCGGTGCGTCGGCCCGGCGAGACGGCCGTTCACGCGCATCGTCGCGTCGGTCATCGCCGCGCCGACGACGAGGAATACGCGCCGCCCACGCCACGCGGCCGGCACCGGAAAGCGGTGCCGGTACTCGCCGACCGAGTCTGGCGCCGGATCGCGCGACCAGTCGTCGAAGTAGTGGTACGTCCCGAACCCCTGCATCTCCCAGTTGGACGGAACGGGGATCGTGTCCCACCGCCCCGCGCGCCGGCCGCCGCTGACCCGGAACTCCCACAGCACGGTGTGATCGTTCCCGGTCCCGGACAGGTACAGGCGCGCGGTCGTCGGCGCCGGCTGCGCGGAGGCGTGTCGCGGGCCGACGGCGGCGAGCACGGCGAGCAGAAGCCACAGTGGAAAGCAGCGGCGCGCGACGACGTCGCGGCGCGTCCAGTCGCGCATCGGGGGACGGAGCGTGGGGAGGCGGGCGGGCGCGGTGACCGGCGCCCGCGTACGATCCGGCGGCGTGCGGCCGCGCGCAAGCGCCGGCGGGCGCGCCGCGTTATCGTGTGCGCGCATGTTCATCCACACCGTCTTTTTCTGGCTGCGCGACGACCTCGCCGCGCATGAGACCGCGCAGTTCGTCGATGGCGCGCGCTCGCTCACGACGATCGAGAGCGTGCGCCAGGGCTACCTCGGCACGCCGGCGTCGACCGACCGCGAGTTCATCGACCGCAGCTACTCGTACGCGTTGACGGCCATCTTCTCCGACCAGGCGGCGCACGACGCGTATCAGGTCGACCCCGTCCACGACCGGTTCCGCGACGAGTGTGCGCACCTCTGGCGCCAGGTGCGGATCTACGACGCGGTCACCGTCGACGCCTAACGCCCGCCGGACGGCGCCCCCGTCGACGCGGCTGAACCGCCCGACGCGGCCGGCGCCGGGCGG
>DASWUT010000432.1:0-2195 GCA_036401455.1 Gemmatirosa sp.
ATCGCCGTGCGACAGCATCGGGACGCCCTGCGAGAAGGCGAGCGTGGCGATGAAGTTCCGCATCGACCGTCGACGGCGCGCGTTCACCACGGCCACGTCCGTCTCGCCTTCCGCGCCCCAGTTGCGCGAGAGGTTGTCGTCGTGCCCGTCGCGGTTGCCTTCGCCGTTCGCCTCGTTGTGCTTCCGTTCGTAGCTGACGAGGTCGCGCAGCGTGTAGCCGTCGTGCGCGGTGACGAAGTTGACGCTCGCATAGGCCGCGCGGTCGCTCCACGCGTACACGTCGCTCGACCCCGACAGGCGGCTCGCCAGCTCGGGCACCACGCCCTGGTCACCGCGCCAGAAGCGCCGCACGCAGTCGCGGTACTGCCCGTTCCACTCGGCCCACCCCACGGGGAAGTTGCCCGCCTGATACCCGCCCGGCCCCACGTCCCACGGTTCGGCGATGAGCTTGACGCGCGAGAGGACAGGGTCCTGGTGGATGATGTCGAAGAACGCCGAAAGCCGGTTCACCTCGAACAGCTCACGCGCCAGCACGGGCGCGAGGTCGAAGCGGAAGCCGTCCACGTGCATCTCGGTCACCCAGTAGCGGAGCGAATCCATGATCAGCTGGATCGTCCGCGGGTGCATCATGTTGAGCGAGTTGCCCGTGCCCGTGAAGTCCATGTAGTACCGCTCGTCGCCGGGCACGAGTCGGTAGTACGCCTTGTTGTCGACCCCGCGCAGCGACAGCGTCGGCCCGAGGTGGTTGCCCTCCCCCGTATGGTTGTACACGACGTCGAGGATCACCTCGATCCCGGCCGCGTGCAGCTTCTTCACCATCGTCTTGAACTCGTACACCTGCTGCCCGCGCGTCGCGCCCTCGCTCGCGTAGCGGATGTCGGGCGCGTGGAAGGCGATCGAGTTGTAGCCCCAGTAGTTGCTGAGCCCCTTGTCGGCGAGCTGCCGGTCGACCACGGCGTGGTGCACCGGCAGCAGCTCCAGCGCCGTGACGCCTAACGACTGCAGGTGGTCGAGGATCGGGTCGGTGGCCAGCCCAAGATAGGTGCCGCGGAGCTTGGGATCGACCTCGGGGTGGATCACCGTCATTCCCTTCACGTGCGCCTCGTAGATCACCGTGCGGTTCCACGGCGTGCGTGGCGGCCGGTCATCGCCCCACGTGAACGCGTCGTCGACGACGACGCACTTCACCGCGCCCGAGGTCTCCTCGTCACGGTTCAACGTGAGATCCTCGCGCGGATTGCCGACCTGGTACGCGAACAGGGCGTCGCTCCACCCGATGTTGTTGCTGACGGCCTTCGCGTACGGGTCGATGAGCAGCTTGGCCGGATTGAACCGGTGTCCCTGCTTGGGCGCGTACGGCCCATGCACCCGGTAGCCGTAGAGCTGGCCGGGGCGGACGTCGGGGAGGTAGCAGTGCCACACTTGGTCACTCCGCTCGCGCAACGGGATGCGCAGCCGCTCGTGCGCATCGTCCGGCGTGTCGAACAGGCAGAGGTCGACGCCGGTCGCGTTCTCGGAGAAGATCGCGAAGTTGACGCCGCCGCCGTCCCAGGAGGCACCGAGGGGAAACGGCTGACCGGGCCAGACGCGCATCAGACGCGCGCGCCCGGCGTGACGGGCACGATCAGCACGACGGGGCAGCCGACGCCGACAGGGGCGGGCACGAGCGGACGCACGACGAACAGGAGCACGAGAAACGAAGCGAACGGGAACGTGACGCGGCGGCGGCCGGACCCCGGCCGCCGCGCGGCCTGAAGGTATTGCACCGACCGCGCCGAGCCGCAGCCCGAGGGCTACCGTCTCGGTCCGGTTCAGCCGGCGCGACCGCGCGCGAGCCCGCGCAGCGGGATGTCCACCCAGTCGGGGCGATTGTTCAGCTCGTAGCGCAGCTCGTAGAACAGCTTCTCGGTCTCGAACAGCGCGACGAGCGCGTCGGCCCCGGCGCGGGTACGAGGCAGGTACCTCGCCGCGCCAGGCGCGAAGTACGCGTCGAGAAACGCGCCGCGCGCGGCGCGCTCCCAGGCGTCCGCCGCCCCGTCCGGCGCCGATCCGCCCGCGTCGCGCGCCGCGAACGCGGCCGCGTACGCGAACGACCGCAGCATCCCGGCCACGTCACGCAGTGGCGAGTGCTTGCGCCGTCGCTCGGCGAGCGGCCGCGCCGGCTCCCCCTCGAAGTCGACGACGAACAGCGTCCC
>DASWUT010000433.1:0-6856 GCA_036401455.1 Gemmatirosa sp.
GGCGCACCTGACGCGTGAGTTCCGCGCGTTCGCGGGTGCGCCGCCGGACGTCCGCGCGACCGTCGCCGGCGGGATTCACCCGCTTCACGGCGCGCACGGGCCGCTCGTGGACGCGATCGCGGCGCGGTTGGACGTCGGCGACGTCGCCGGGGCGCTTGGCCGGCTCACCGATGCCCTGCGCGCGCTTGCCGCCGCCGCACCCGCGATCCCCGCCCACGTCCGCCGCGCCGGGCGGGCGTTAGGCAGCACGTTAGGCAATGTGTCGGGTGATGCGTCAGGTGGTCGTAGGTTGGGCGGCGTGTCAGGCGAGACGGTGGACGGCGTGGCGCACAGTCACGCCCCCGTGCACCGCGCCGCCGCGGCGAGCGGTCGTACCGTACGGCATCTCGAGCGCCAGTTCCGCGCCCTCGCCGGCGTCACACCGAAGGCGTACGCGCGCCGCGCGCGATTCGAGCGGGTCCGCGACCGGCTCTGGGTGGACCCGCACACCGGTCTGAGCGCGCTCGCGGTCGACTGCGGGTACGCCGACCAGGCGCACCTGACGCGTGAGTTCCGCGCGTTCGCGGGTGCGCCGCCGGCGCGCTGGGCCGCGGGGCTTGCGCGCACGCGCGCGCTACTGCCGGGCAGATCAGACCTCGCTGGGGAGGGCGCGTCTCTTCAAGACGCCTGACCCGCGGAGCTCTACGCTCGGTCTGACCCGCGCGCCGGGACTCGGCAGCAGACGAGTGGCCGGGCGCGCCCGCATCCTCAACGCCGTACTGTGAGGCCCTATGTCGGACACCGCCGCTCCTCGGAACTCGTCCCACACCCCGTCCCGGGCCGCGCTCGCTGGTGCGCCGCCGGCGACGCTGGCGAACGTCAACCTGTTCGTCCTCGACCCTGAACGCTCCCGCCGGTTCTACGTCGAGGCGCTCGGCTTGCAAGACGACACGCGCTCGGCACCGCCACATTTCGTGCTGCTCGACGCCGGCGGCGGCTGCACGCTCACGCTGCAGGCCGCACGCGCTCTGGGCGAGTCGCTCAACCCCGGCGTGGCGGACGGCGCCGTGGAGCTCGGGTTCGAACTCGCCGCCGCGACGGCCGACGACGGTGCGGACGCGACGGCGGCGCTCGAAGCGGCCGCGGCGCGCCTCGCCGCGTTCGGCGGCCTGGTGAGCCCACCGCAGATCATGGGATGGGCGCGCGGGTTCGACGGCCGTGACCCGGACGGCCACCGACTTACCGTGTTCGTCCGCGCACCCGAGGGACGACCGGCGGCGGAGCGACCCCCGGTTACGCACGGCAGTGACCAGTGACGCCGTCAGGGAACGCGAGAGCTCGAGGCAGCGCTCCGGGGGCGTGGCCGGTCGCGCGGGCGCCTCAGGGGTCCTCCGCTATGCGGAGCACGATGCCCTGCTTGACGCGCAGGCGGATGCGCGCGGTGTTCGTGAAATCCCGGAGCGGATCGCCCGCGAGCACGAGCAGACTGCCTTCGTCGCCGTCCGTCAAACCGCCGATGCGGCGGCCGGGGAAGATCGCTCGGGGAGTGACGACCGCCCACGCGGTGAGAGCTTCTGCCGGGGTGAACAGGCCGTCGGCGACGAGGTGCTGCGCCTCCGCGGCGCTCGTCTGCCGGAACTGATCGCTCCCGACGAGGAGCGGCACGCCGGCCGCGCGGAGCCGGGCGATGTTCGGCCGCATGAGCTCGTCGACCACGCGCCGGGCGAGCGCGGGGTCGAGCGAACCATCGTGGACCCAACTGACCGTGGTGGTTACCGCGACGTGCCAGTGGGCCGCGCGTCGTGCGTCGGCCTCGGTGAGGCGATAGGCCGGCATCTCGCCGGCGGTGCGGATGCCGATACCCGGCAAATGAGCGATCGCGTCGACCCCGCCGTCGAGCGCCGCGCGGAAGTCAACGGCGGTGTTGACGTGGGCCGAGACGCAGAGGCCCGCGGCGTGGGCCCGGCGCACGATGCCCGGCACGAGCGTCGGGTTCAGCCCGCGGTCGGCTGGCGTCCGGGCCGTGTCGGCCGCCCGCGCCGCGTACGCCTCGGAATGGAGCAGGAACACCTTCACGAAGTCGGGATGCCCGGCTCGGAACCCGGGCCACCGGCGCGCGACGTCGGCTGCAGTGCGCACCACAAGGACGGCAGCGGTGTCGGGGACGCGCGCCGCGGCCGCGGAGTCGCCGAGGAGCCCCGCGGCGCGCAGTTGGGCGATGACCTCTAACGGGTGCCCGCCCGGGCCCGTCCACCCCTGGTTGGGGCTGACCAGGTCGATGCTCGCCGCGGTGTTCACCGCGGACGCGAAACGCGCGCGCATCGCCGGCAGGGCCATGAGGTCCTGTACGTAGAACACGCCGTCGCGCTGGTAGCGCGCGACGTACGCCGCCATCGAATCCGGCTCGACGTGGTGGTTATGTCCCTCGGCGAACGGCGGGACCACATACCCGCCCGCGAGGTCGAGCACCGTGTCGACGTGCGTAGGGCGCGCGGTGCGGAAGACGCCCCGCACGATGAACCGGGTGCCCGGCGCGGTGAAGCCGCGCCCCGTGAACCAGCGGCCGTTGCGGAACTCCAGCGTGCGGCGCGCCGCCGGCACGCCCCGCGCGGCGTGCTGCCCCACCCAGTGCGGGCGACACGCTGGCGTGATCGCCGCAGGTGACGCAGGTGACGCGGCTGACACGCCGTGAGGTTCGGGTCCGGCGCTGGCCTCGATCGGACGTGTCGGACTGGCGGCCAGCGTGCTGATCCCGAGCACGTGCCCCCATAGAGCGCGGCGGCGGATGAGCGTTGGGCGGCGAGGCATGACGGGGAAGCGCGCGGGCGCGGGGCGTGACGTCTCAGCGTATGTTCGGGGGCGAGCCCCCGCCTGATCTGTTCAAGTATTGTTGAATGACAGCCAGCGAGCAAGCGCGCGCGGTGCGGCGTGTCATCGAGGACCACATGAAGGACCGGCTGTTGCTCACCGACGCCCGCCAGCTGGCCGCGCTCGCGGACCCGCGGCGGCAGCGCCTGCTCACTCTGCTGGTGGATGCGCCAGGGACGGTGCGGTCGCTCGCCGCGCAGCTCGGCGAGCCCGTCACGCGGCTCTACCACCACGTGCATACGTTGGCCGAGGCCGGGCTGATCGAGGTCGTCGACGCGGCGCGCCGCCGGGGCACGACGGAGCGCGTGTATCGCGCGGTGGCACGCCACGTCGCGCTCGATCGCGCGCTGCTGCGGGCAAGTGGCGAAGCCCCTGGCAACGGCGCCGCGCTCGTCGACGCCTTCGCCGACGTGCTCGCCACCGCGCTCGCCGACCTGCAGCGCGCGGCGGGTGACGGGTGTCTCGGCCAGGCCGACCGCGGCGAGGATGCCGCCGTGGTCAGCTACCGGCGCCTTCGCGCCACGCCGGCGGCGCTGCGCGTGCTGCGGCGGCGACTCGGCCGCTGGCTGGCGGCCGCGACCGCGGTGCACGATCCGGCCGCCGCTCGCGAGTACGGGATCTTCGTCGCGTTCTACCCAGCGCCTGCTGACGGGGTCGACGCCGCGCCGCCCCGTCCCACCGGCCCGCGCGCCGCCCCGCGCGCGTCGCCGCCGTCCGGCGCCCGTCTACGGCCCGAGCGCGCGCGGGGTGCGCGTCCGCCCCGTCCCGAGCGGCACTGAGCCTCGGCGCGGACCTGCTTGGGCAGCAGCCACGTTCGGGGGGGGCCAGCGTTCGCCGGTGACGGCGTCCGGCACCGACCAGCGTCGGCCAGGCGGCGGGGAGCGGTAGGGTCAACCACCCCCGGCCTAACTCGGCGGCAGCGATGCGTGCGCGTTCGGGCTCTGAAACCCGGGGCGGCGCCGAGGTGCGCTGCACATTTCTGTGACGCCGCAACACGCGCCGTGGCGCTGGCATGCCGTAGGGGAGCGCGCGCGGACACCAGAATACCCTGGGTTTGTAGGCAACTCTGCCGTAAACCGACGACTGCTGCAGGATCGGCGGCGCCCCCCGCCTACCGCCGTCGCTCCGGTGCCTCCAGGGCTCCCCACGCGGCCACGAGCATGAGCGTGTGGTTGGCCAGCCACGGGTCGAAGCGATCGGGATCGTACAGCGCTCCACCCCAGAGCGCCGCCCACGCCTTCATCTCGGCGTGCTCGGGGTCGTCCGGGTCCGCCAGCGCCGCGAGCAGGCGCTCGTACCCGGACACGCCGCCGGCGTCCTCTGGTGGCCCCGCCCGCGCGCCGTCGAGGATCATTGGTAAGCTCTCGTCTGGCGTCGGGGCGGCGATCACCTGCTCGACCGTGAGGTCGTGCGTCCAGTCGTCGCCGAAATCGTAGGTATACGTCAGGCGCGCCCCACGCCGCAGGGCGAGCGCCCGGAGGGTGACCTCGCGGCTGTCCCGCGTCTCGACGTCCGCCGGGTCGTCGTCCCACTCGGGGTCCGGCTCGCAGTAGCGCACCCGCGCCGCCGCCGCGCCGCGGGCCGAGCGCGCGCCGGCCGGGGTGCCCGGCGTGAACTCGTACAGGTGATAGTCCAACCACCCGAACGCCAACTGCAGGACGCGGTGGAGCTGGTGCAGCGTGAGACGATCGGGCACCCGAAGCCGACGCCAGACGGGCGGATCGAGGTCGCGCAGCGCGACGTGGAGCACCAGGTCGTGCGCTCGACCCGCCGTGGCGCTCGCCCGTCGTGTCGTTCCCGCCTGCGGTGACGATCTGGCCATGCGTCCCAGAGGTGTTAGGCGTCCGGTGCGTCGCGCGTGCAGGCCGCGTCAGTAGTCCGTCCGCGGCGCGAAGCGCACGGACTTCGTCGGCACATAGCGGTACAGCGTCGCGCGGGAGACGTGGAGCGCGGTGCACACGTCCGCGATCGGGCGCGCGCGGTCGGCCAGCAGCGTGCGCGCCATGTCGACCTGCGCGGCGGTCATGGCCCGCGGCCGCCCGCCCAGGCGGCCCCGGGCCCGCGCCGACGCGAGGCCGGCGAGCGTGCGCTCCCGAATGACGGCGCGTTCGAACTCGGCCAGCGCCCCGAAGACGTGGAAGATGAGCCGCCCGCCGCTCGTGGTCGTGTCCATGCTCTCGGTGAGCGAGCGGAAGCCGACCTTCCGGGCCTCCAAGGCGGTGATCTGCTCGATCAGCTGTCGGAGCGACCGTCCGAGCCGGTCGAGGCGCCACACGACGAGGGTGTCCCCCTCCCGCACGTAATCGAGGGCGTCGGCCAGCCCCGGGCGGGCGTCCAGGGCGCCGCTGGCCACGTCGGTGTAGAGCCGGCCGCACCCGGCCTTCTCAAGGGCGTCCTGCTGCAACGTGAGGGACTGCTCGGCGGTGGACACGCGTGCGTAGCCGACCAACATGGAGCACCTCGGGTTCGGGCCGGGACGAGGGAACGGCGGGGGGCTGAACCTGTCGCGGAGAACCGGAAACCGCCATGCAGCATCGTGCGGTACTGCCACGAATCGCACGGTGTCTGCGTTGCAAAACTCATCGCAGAAGCACGCCGCTCTCGCGTCGCCCGGTGTCCGATTGCCAGGGATTGCGGGACGGCGATCCAGCGACGGCGTGTCGGTTTCGGGATGCGTTTCGAGACGCTCGTCTTCCCGCCTTGGCCGCGCGTTAGGCGCGTTCGGCGAGCCCGAACACAGCCTTGTTCAGAGCGCGCTCGCGCGTACGAATTACCCGCAGGATTATCAGCCGTAGTGGAACGGCATCGTTGTGTTTACCGGGTAACGGCTACGCAGGAGCTGTACGGCAGACGCGGACTCTTCTTCCCGTCGTTCGACGCGCCGCTTCTGCCCCGCCTGCAGCGCTCACGCCGACGGCACCGCGCGCGTCCCCTCTGCCGCACACCCCACGACCGTTCCGCGCGTGCGTGGCACGTGTGCCGCCCACCCCGGGCACCCGCACGCCAACCCGGGCATGCCGCACGCGTCGCGGCAGGCGCCTAACGAGACAAGCGGACCGGTCGCAGAACGCACGCGCGTAGCCGCGCATGAGCCGCTGACTTGGACACCCGGTTGTGCCACCGCTCACGCCTTGTGCGTCGGACGCGCTGCGCCGGGTGATGGCGCGCTACGACGCGCGCGCGTGCGGACGGTCAGCCGCCGGCGTGGTGCCTGCGACGGGCGACGACTCGGGGCCCCACGCGGCTGCGGTCCAAGGGCGAACCGGCGCGGGCACCGCGCGGTCGATTCGCCCGACGACATCGACACGCACCACTCCGGCCGCTCCGGCCTCAAGTGCGTCGGTTGCACGGTGCACGTGACCGAGGCGTGCACGTCCGGGCTGCCGCGCCTCGTCACGCACGTCGACACCACGCCGGCCGGCGTGTCTGAGGCGACGCGGGTCAACGCCATCCCCGCGGCGCTCGCCACCAAAGGGCTCGCGGCCGCCGTGCACACGCCGTGTCCTATCGGCGACCACGCGCCCCCGCTGGCCGCGTCACGGCTGCCGCTGTGCGTCGCCCTCCGCGTACGTCGTGAACCGGTCGGGCGCGTCGGGCCGCGCCATCTCGAACGTGACGTGTAACGTGTCCGCCCCGTGCGCGGCGTACGTTAGTCGGAACGTGGGCACCCCGCCCGCCCCGGAACTGACGAACTGCACGACGCCCGGTTGGGTCACAGGGCGAGCGGCATACGCGATCACGTGCCCCTCACTGTCGAAGTGCATCGCACGCAGCCCGCGCCGGGCCGGGTCCGGAAAGATCGTCATCGCGACGTCGAGCGTGTCGCACCGCTCTCCGGGTGCGCCCACGCTCACCACGTGGTCGCGCCGCGACAGGACGTGGCCGCCCAAGTCGCGGCGGATGGTGAAGGTCCCCCGGCTCCGTACCGGGCCGGGCCCGTCGACGCTCGCCCATGTCCCGAGCAGGAACGCGAGCGGCGTCAGGGGGTCTGGCGCGAGGGGCGCGACTG
>DASWUT010000434.1:0-5383 GCA_036401455.1 Gemmatirosa sp.
CGACGTCGACGACGCGGGCGCGCGACGCGCCGGCGACGTCGTGGCGCGGGCGCTGGAATCCGTGCTCGAAGGCGCTGCCGCGCATTAGCAGCATCAGGGGCGTATCTCAGGCGGCGGGTTGTCCGCCCCGCGCGCGGTGGCTAACATACCAGTGCTCCAGGTCCCGGAGGGCGTAAGCCCGCTAACCGCGTCAGGACCCCGCAGGTAGCAGCGCCGTGTGGTGTCTTGCGTTGCTCCGTCAGACCTGGAGTATCCGGCCGGCCGCCGATCCCGCACGTGCGTGCATCGCACGAGGGACGGCGCCGGCCGGTTTGTGTTTCGGTGCGGTTGCGCCACCGCCGTGATCCGGTGACGGCGATCTCGCGCTGGCAGCCCCCCCGCCGAGGCGCGAGATTACGCCGGCCGCGCGGCCCGCGCCGCGCGACCTCCTGCCCCTGCCGCCCGCATGTCGCTCGCCCTCGCCCGGAAGTACCGCCCCAAGACGTTCGCCGACGTGGCCGTGCAATCGCACGTCTCGAACACGCTGAAGGGGGCCATCGCGCGCGGCCGCGTCGCGCACGGGTACCTTCTCTGCGGCCCGCGCGGGACGGGGAAGACGACGCTCGCCCGTGTGCTCGCGATGGCGCTCAACTGCGAGCGGCGGGCGGCGCACCCCGACGGCGAGCCATGCGGCGAGTGCGAGAGCTGCCGGCGCATCTGGAGCGGCGCGTCGTCGCTCGACGTCGTCGAGATCGATGCCGCGTCCAACCGGTCGGTCGACGACGCGCGCGACCTGCGCGAGCGCGCGATGTATGCGCCGTCGGGCGAGGGGCGCTACAAAGTTTACATCGTCGACGAGGCGCACATGCTCACGCGCGAGGCGTGGAACGCGCTTCTCAAGGTGCTCGAGGAGCCGCCGCCGCGTGTGGTGTTCGTGTTCTGCACGACCGAGCCACAGAAGATCGCGCAGGCCGCGGCGCCGATCCTCAGCCGGCTGCAGCGCTTCGACCTCAAGCGCATCGGCCCGGGCGAGATCCGCGCGCGCCTCGCGGCCGTGCTCGACGCGGAGGGCATTCCGTTCGAGCCCGACGCGTTGGGCGCGATCGCGCGCGCGGCCGACGGCGGCCTGCGCGACGCGCTCTCGCTCACCGACCAGGTGCTCTCGCTCGGGGCCGACGCGCGCGTCACCGCGGACCGAGTTCGCGACGCGTTAGGCCTCGTCCCTGAGGAGGAGTACGTCGCCGTGCTCGACCTCGTCGCGGAACGGCGTGCGGGTGACGTGTTCGCCCGGGTCGCCCGATTGGCCGAGGGCGGCGTCGACTTCGCGCTCTTCATCGCCGGGCTCGGCGATGCGATGCGGGCGCTTCTCGCACTCACCCTCGGCGGCGACGCCCCGGACGTCTCCGACCGCCTGCGTGCGGCGCTCGCGGCGCGCGCCGCGCGCGCCGGCTATCTCGGCGCGCCGGACCTCGTCCGGATGCTGCAGCTCCTCGTCGAGGCGGAGCCGCGCATCCGCAAGAGCGGTCAGCAGCAACTCCTGCTCGAGACGCTGCTCGTCCGCTTCGCGCTCGCCGATCGCGCCGTCGATCTCGAAACCGTGCTGCGCGGCCTCGACGGCGCGCCGCCACCAGCTGCCGCACAACGCGCACCCGCGGCAGACGCGGCGATGCCGACGGTCGTCGCGCCGTCCGCGGTAACGCCATCGCGAGTCGCGTCCGCCCCGACCGGCGCGGGGCGGGGGAGCGCGCGTCCGTCGGCCAACTCGAGCCTGCGCGCCGCATACGAGACCGCGGTCGATGAGGCGCGGCCCCCGGCGTGGCACACCGAGGCGCCGCTGCCGGACCATCCGGATGGGCCGATCACGGCCGTCCTCGAACGGCCACCGGTCCGCACTGCGACGCGCCCGGTCGCGGCGGTGGCGTCGGCGCCGCAGACGATCGAGGTGACGAGCGTCGCGTCGCCCGACGTCGAGATGCTCGCTGCGCGATGGACGGCGGTCGTCGATGCGGCGCGCGCGGTGCGCCCCCTGATCGCGACCGCGCTCGCGGCGACGCGCCCCGTTGCGGTCAGCGCGGCCGGCATCGTCACGGTCGAACTGCTCGAGCCGAACGACGCCTTTGCGCAGGCGCTCACCGCGGCGCATGACGACGTCGTCGGTGCGATCCGCCACGCGCACCCGGCGGCCGCGCGCGTCGTGCTGCGAGCCGGCGCGCCGCCGCAAGCGTCCGCCAGTGCGGCGCCGCAACGCCTGACCGTTGAAGGGGTACGGGCAGAGCGCCTCGTCACCCTCGCGCAGCGCGATCGCGTGCTCGGCGCGGCGATCGAGGCGCTCGATCTCGAGTTGCTCGACTGACCTGAGTCGGCTCACCTCCGCCTCCGCGGTCGCGCCGGACGCGCCACCTTCACCCCGTTACGTTCCGCCCATGGACCTCTCCCAACTCATGCAGCAGGCGCAGCAGATGCAGAGCCGGCTGCAGGAAGCACAGGACGCGCTCGCCGACCGCACCGTGACGGGCACGGCCGGCGGGGGCATGGTCACCGTCGAGGCCGACGGCCGCGGCACGGTGCGCAAGGTGACGCTCGACCCCAAGGTCGTCGACCCGGCGGATGTGGCGATGCTCGAAGACCTGATCGCCGTGGCCGTCGCCGACGCACAGCGAAAGGCGCAGGCGCTCCAGGAATCGGAGCTCGGCAAGGCGACCGGTGGGATCGACCTGCCGTTCAACCTCCCATTCTGACATTTCGTTAGGCCATCGTCCGTCTTCCGCATCCGCCCGTGTCCGCGATCGACGAGCTGGCGAGCGAATTCGCCAAGCTGCCCGGCATCGGGCGCAAGACGGCGCTCCGCCTCACGTACCACCTGCTGCGGCAGCGTCCGGAGCAGAGCCGCCGGCTGGCCGACGCGCTCACGACGCTCACCGAGCGCGTGCGGCCGTGCGCCGAGTGTGGCAACCTCACGGAAGAGGAGCGCTGCGCGGTGTGCCGCGACCCGCGCCGCGACGCGGCGCTCCTGTGCGCGGTCGAGGAAGCGAGCGACATCGGCGCGATCGAGCGCACGGGCGAATATCGCGGCGTGTACCACGTCCTCGGCGGCCGGCTCTCGCCGCTCGACGGCGTGATGCCGGAGGACCTCGCGATCGACCAGCTCGTCGCGCGAGCGCAGGGCGGCGGGGTGCGCGAGGTGATCCTCGCGACCAACCCGAGCCTGGAGGGCGAGGCGACTGCGCTGTACATCCAGCGCCAGCTCGCGGCGCAGGCGCCCGCGGTGCAGGTCACGCGCATCGCGCGCGGGCTGCCCGTCGGCGGCGATCTCGAGTACGCCGACGGCGTGACGATCGCGCAGGCGCTTCTCGCACGTCGGGAGATGTGAGCGTGCGACTGCCGTGGCAGGACGACGATGCCGTGCCCCGCGCGCGTCCGGAGCGCCGTGCCGAGCCCGGGCGCGACCGCCGCGGCGGTGGTGGCGGGCGTCGCCGCATCGACTGGGAGCGCGCGGCCGAATCCGAGCTCACCTTCGGCACCGTCCCCGCGGGACTGCTCGTGAGTGCCGGCTTCACGGTCGGGCTCGCGCTTGGGGCCGCGGTGTGGGACCGACTCATCGCGGGCAGCCAGCGCGGGCTCTTCTCCGCACATCCGATGAGCCGCTACCACGTGCTGAGTTACCTGGCGGCCCGTCCGAGCGTAGATACGGCGAGACTCCTGCGCGACTACCTGCGCTGGGAGACGCATCCGCTGCTGCGGCGCCGTGCGCGCCGCGTCCTCCGGGCCGTCGAAGCGTCGCTCTAGCGTTCCCCACCGGGGATCGGCCGGCGGACGCGCGACGTCGGGGGCGAGCACTCAACCCCCCGGCCATGCCCCCCGGCGCCGTTAGCTGGACGTTCACCGACGACGACGCGCACGCCATCAGCGGGGCCGTCCAGGGTTTTCTGCGCGAGACGGGCGCGCGCTCGGCGCTGCTCGTCGACCGCGCGGGCCAGCTCGTGGCCACCGTGGGTGAGGTGCCCGCGTTCGACGCCGTCGCGTTCGCGTCGCTTACCGCGGCCGACTTCAGCGCCAACGACCAGCTCGCGCGGCTCATCGGGGAGCGCGACTTCACGACGCTCTTCCACCAGGGCGAGCGCGAGTCGATGTACCTCGCCGACGTCGCGCGGCGCGTGATCCTCGTCGTCCTGTTCGACAACCGGACCACGCTCGGCCTCGTACGCCTCAAGCTGCGCGGCGTGGTCGACACGCTGGCGGCGCGGTTCGAACGCGTCTTCGAGCGCTCGCCGGCGCCTCCGCCTAACGCAGCACCGGGCGCTGTCGCTCCCGCGGCGGTGCCGTCCGGGCAGCCGCACACACCGCCGACGGCCCCGCTGCCGCCCTTCCTCTCCGACCTGCTCGCCGGCGCCGACGACGAGATCGACCGCCTCTTCTCCTAACGTACCCCTCTCCGGAGAACGCCCATGTCGATGGTCAACTACGCTTCGCGCGAAATCAACTGCAAGATCGTCTACTACGGCCCCGGACTCGGCGGCAAGACGACGAACCTGGAGTATGTGTACGAGCAGGTGAGCCCGACGACGCGCGGCAAGCTCATCTCGCTCGCGACCGAGAACGAGCGCACGCTGTTCTTCGACTTCCTGCCCGTCGACCTCGGGACCATCCGCGGCTTCCGCACGCGGTTTCACCTGTACACGGTGCCCGGGCAGGTCTACTACAACGCGAGCCGTCGCCTCATCCTGCGCGGGGTCGACGGAGTGGTGTTCGTCGCCGACTCGCAGGCCGACCGGCACGAAGCCAACGTCGAGTCGATGCAGAACCTGTACGACAACCTGTCCGAACACGGCTACGATCTCACGAAGCTTCCGTTCGTCGTGCAGTACAACAAGCGCGACCTGCCTGACGCGGCGTGCGTACGCGAGCTGGACCAGGTGCTCAACCCCGGGTGGGAGGTGACCGATCCGGCGCGGCAGCGCCGGGCCGAGAACCCGTTCCGTCCGGGCGAGGCGCTCGTGGAGCGGTTGCCGACCGGCGAGTGGTGGGAGCGGGCGCCCACGTTCGAGGCCGTTGCCTCGTCGGGGTCCGGGGTGTTCGACACGCTGAAAGCCGTCTCGAAGCTCGTCGTCCGCGCGATCGGCTGACGTCGGAGAACACGGCCCGACGCGCGGCTCGGGCGGCGGGTTAGCTTTGCGGGACCTCGTGTCCCGCTCCGTGAACCTCCCGAACGCGATCACCGTCGCCCGCATCGCCGCCGCGCCGCTCATCGCGTGGCTGCCGTTTGCGCCGACTCCCGGGATGCGGCTGGCCGCGTTCGTTCTCTACGTCGCGGCCGCGGTCACGGATTACTGGGACGGGCACCTCGCTCGCACGCGGAACCTCGTCACCGACCTCGGGCGACTGCTCGACCCGCTCGCCGACAAGC
>DASWUT010000435.1:0-1723 GCA_036401455.1 Gemmatirosa sp.
TACCTCGGCGCGCACGGCCCCGGTGCCCGCGGTGCGCTGCCCGTGGACCTGCGGCGCAAGGTGCTGCAGAGCGCGGACGAGCTGCGGCGCACGGTCGCCGTCCGCGCGCGGTACGCGCGGTGAGCGGGCTGCGGCGCGCGCTGCGGTGCGCGCGTGCTCGGCCGGCGCGCGCGGGGATTGCAGAGGAGCGCGGCATGCGACTTCCGCCCCGCCGTCCCGCCGTCTTCGCCGCGGCCGTCCTCGTGATCGCCGGTGTTGGGTGCCGCGCAGTCGCCGACCGCGCCTTCGAGCGCCCGACGCTGACCTTCAGCGGGGCGACGCTGCGCAACGCGAGCCTGAACGGAGGGGAGGTGGACGTGCTCGCCGTCGTGCACAACCCCAACCCGTACCCGCTGCACGCGGCGCGCGTGCGCTACCGGCTGCTCGCTGCCGACTCGGCCGAGATCGGGACCGGGGAGGCGACGGACTCGCTGTCGGTCGGCGCGCGCGACTCGGCGACGCTCGTGCTGCCGGTGCACGTCACGCTGCCGGGGCTCGTGCGTGCCGGGGTCGGCGTGATCGGCGGCGCGGCGACGACGGGGGACGCGGAGTACCGCGTGCTCGGCGAGGTGGTGTTGGCGCACACGCCGGTCGGGGACGTGCGGGTGCCGCTCGACGTGCGGGGACGGGCGCGGCTGCGGTGACCGTGGGGTGAAACTGCCGGATGGCGGTGTTCGGGCGGCGGACGCCTAACACACCTCGTCCGTCCCGCCGCGCAGCACCCGCCCGACCCGCTCCGGCCCCGCGAACTCGTCCGCGCTCGTCGCGCCGAGGTCGCGCAGGCGGCGCGCCTGGGGGAGCACGCGGAGCTCCAGCGAGCCGACGGCGGCGTTGTACGCGTCGCTCGCGCGCTCCAGCCCCTTGCGCATGTCGCCGAAGTGCGCCGTGAACGCGCGCACGCGGTCGTAGAGCTCGCGCCCCGCGGCGCTCACCTGCTCGGCGTTGCGCGCGACGCGCTCCTGCTGCCAGCCATAGGAGACCGCGCGCAGGAGGGCGATGAGCGTCGTCGGGCTCGCCGCGATCACGCGCTGCGCCACGCCGGCCTCGAGCAGCGCCGGGTCGTGGGCGAGCGCGGCGCCGAACACCCCCTCGCCGGGGAGGAACATGACGACGAACTCGGGCGCCTCGGCGAACTGTCCCCAGTAGGCCTTCGCCGACAGCCGCGTCACGTGGTCGCGCACCTGCCGCGCGTGGTCGCGCAGGCGGTCGGCGCGCGCGCCGTCGTCGGCCGCGTCGGTGGCGGCGAGGTACGCCTCGAGCGGCGCCTTGGCGTCGACGACGACGACCTTGCCGCCGGGCAGGCGCACGACGAGGTCGGGGCGGAGCCGCCCGTCGTCGAGGCGCACCTGTTCGATGAAGTCGCAGTGCTCGAGCATCCCCGCCATCTCGCAGACGCGCTTGAGCTGCACCTCGCCCCAGCGGCCGCGTGCGTGCGGCGTGCGCAGCGCGTCGACGAGCTGCTGCGTGCGCGTGCCTAACGCGCGCTGCCCATCGGCGAGCGCGCGCACCTGCGCCAGCAGCCCCTCGTAGGCGCCCGCGCGCGCGACCTCGACCGCCTGCACCGCGCCGCCGACGCGTTCGAGCGACTCGCGGAGCGGGCCGACGAGGTCGGCGAACTGGGCACCGTGCTCACGACGCGCCTCGGTGGTCGCGGCGTGGAACGCCTCGCGGAGCTGCGCCTGGC
>DASWUT010000436.1:0-20843 GCA_036401455.1 Gemmatirosa sp.
GCGACGCACATCAGCTTCGGCGTGCTCACCGCGGGGCTGTTCACGCGCGTGGTGAAGCTCGAGGGGTCGGTGTTCAACGGGCGCGAGCCGGACGACGTGCGCACCAACTTCGACTACCGCGGGCGCAGCCTCGATTCGTACGCGGGCCGCCTCAGCGTGAACCCGAGCCCGTTCGTCTCGCTCTCAGCCGCGTACGGCTACCTCAAGAGCCCCGAAGCGCTGCGCCCCGACGAATCCCAGCACCGCACGACGCTGTCGGCGCTCTACGGGCGGCCGTTTCGTGCCCGCGGCAGCGCGTCGGTCTCGGTGCTCTACGGCATCAACCGCGAGGCCGGGTCGCGCGCGTCGCCGAGCGGTGGGGTCGAGGGAATGCTCGACCTCGACGGAACCAACACGGTGTTCACGCGTGTCGAGAGTTCGCGCAAGACGGGCGAGGAGCTCGCGCTGCCGAGCGGCGTCGCGACGGATGCGCAGGCGCAGTTCGCGCTCGGCTCGCTCGCCGCGGGGTACGTGCGCGAGGTCGTGCGCGGCGTCGGCCTGCTGCGCGGCGCCTCGCTCGGCGTCGGGGGCGAGGCGACGGTCAACCAGGTGCCCGCGTCGCTCGTGCCGGTCTACGGGTCGCGCCACCCCGTCGGCTTCGCCGTCTACCTGCGACTGCGGCCGTCGCGCATGGCGATGGCGATGGGCGGGATGATGCACGACGGGATGTCGATGCCGATGGCGGCGGTGACGTTCGTGCCGGCCGCGCGGCGGTGAGCGCGCGCGCGTAACCCCGGTGACCGGTTCGGGGTATCTCACCCTGGAGCCTCGCACGAGGCGCACGGTGGACGGGAGGCCAGGATGACAGAGCAGGCGGTCGCGACGCGTACGCCCTCCGGGGCGGAGCACGAGCGCGTCGATCTTCCGATCACGGGGATGACGTGCGCCGCCTGCGCGCGCCGCATCGAGACCCGGCTCGGCCGCACGCCCGGCGTGGCGCGCGCGGCGGTCAACTTCGCCACCGCGCGCGCGACGGTCGAGTACGACCCGGCGACCACGGGCACGCGCGACCTCGTCGGCGTCGTCGAAAAGGTGGGCTACGGCGTCGCCGGCACCGCGCGCGTCGAGTTCGTCGTCGACGACTCGGCCCGTCCGTCGGGCGCTGCGCGTCCGCTCGAACAGCGGCTCGAGGCGCTGCCGGGCGTGGTCGACGCGTCGTTCAATCTCGCGACGATGCAGGTACGCGCGGAGTACGTGCCCGCGACGACCGACGCGCGCCACATCCGCCGCGCGATCGAGGCGCTCGGGTACCGCGTGCGCGAGGCGCCGGGCGCGGGCGGGGACGTCGCCGCGGTGGACATTGAGGCCGCGGCGCGCGCGGAGGAGCAGCGCGACCTGCGCCGCCGGTTCTGGGTCGCGGCCGCGCTCGCGCTGCCGGTGCTCGTCATCGCGATGTCGCACGGGCGCCTCGCGTGGCTGCGCGGCGCGTGGACCAGCTGGCTGCAGCTCGCGCTCACCACGCCGGTGGTGTTCTACAGCGGGTGCCAGTTCTACCGCGGCGCGTGGGCGGCGGCGCGCCACGGCGCGGCCGACATGAACACGCTGATCGCCGTCGGCACCGCCGCGGCCTACGGATACTCGGTCGCCGCGACGCTCGCGCCGCGCGCCTTCGCCGCGACCGCCGCGCGCGGCGCGGGGATGCCCGGCGTGCCGCACGGCGCCATGGCCGGAGTACCCGTCTACTTCGAGGCCGCCGCGGCGATCATCGCGCTCATCCTGTTAGGCCGGCTGCTCGAGGCGCGCGCCAAGGGGCAGACGTCGGACGCGATCCGGCGCCTCGTCGGGCTGCAGGCGCGGACGGCGCGCGTGGTGCGCTACGCCGACCCGCAGGTCGAGGGCGGCGCGCCGCGCGAGCTCGATGTGCCGATCGCGGACGTCGTGCCGGGCGACCTCGTCGTCGTGCGGCCGGGCGAGAAGATCCCCGTCGACGGCCGCGTCGTCGCCGGCACGTCGGCCGTCGACGAATCGATGCTCACGGGCGAGTCGGTGCCGGTCGAGAAGGGTCCGGGCGACCCGGTGTTCGGCGCGACGGTGAACGCGACGGGCAGCTTCCGCTTCGAGGCGACGCGGGTCGGCGCGGACACCGCCCTCCAGCAGATCGTGCGACTCGTGCAGGACGCGCAGGGCTCGAAGGCCCCGATCGCGCGTCTCGCCGACGTCGTCAGCGGCATCTTCACTCCGGTCGTGCTCGGCATCGCCCTCGCGACGTTCGTCGGGTGGTTTCTGCTCGCGCCGCCCGCGACCCGCCTCACCGACGCGCTCGTCGCGTGCGTCTCGGTGCTCATCATCGCCTGCCCCTGCGCGCTCGGCCTCGCCACGCCGACGGCGATCCTCGTCGGCACGGGGCGCGGCGCGGAGCACGGCGTGCTGATCAAGGGAGGCGAGGCGCTCGAGACGGCCGCGAAGCTGCGGGTGCTCGTGCTCGACAAGACGGGCACGCTCACCGAGGGGCGCCCGGCGCTCACCGACGTCGTTCCGCTCGGCGATCTCGCCGCGGACGAGTTGCTCCGTCTCGTCGCGTCGGCCGAGCGGGGGAGCGAGCATCCGTTGGGCGCGGCGGTCGTGCGCGGCGCGGAGGCGCGCGGGCTCCGACTGGCCGACGCGGGCGCGTTCCGCGCGGTCGCGGGCCACGGTGTCGAGGCCACCGTCGACGGGCGCGCGCTGCTCGTCGGGAACGCGCGCCTGATGGGCGAGCGCGGTGTGGTGGGGCTCGACGGCCCGGCGGCGGCGGAGCAGGCAGCCGAGCGGCTCGCGGGTGAGGGGAAGACGCCGATGTACGTGGCGGTCGATGGCTGGCTGGCGGGGCTCGTCGCCGTCGCGGACCGGGTGCGGCCGGAGGCGCGCGACGCGGTCGCGGCGCTCACGCGGATGGGTCTCGACGTGATCATGATGACCGGCGACAACCGCCGCACGGCCGACGCGGTCGCGCGCGCGGTGGGGATCGGCCGCGTGCTCGCCGAATTGCGGCCGGAGCAGAAGGCCGCGGAGGTGAAGCGGTTGCAGGCCGACGAGGGCGCGGTCGTCGGGATGGTCGGCGACGGGATCAACGACGCGCCTGCGCTCGCGCAGGCCGACGTCGGCATCGCGATCGGGACGGGGACCGATGTGGCGATCGAGGCGAGCGATGTGACGCTGATCCGCGGCGATCTGCGCGGCGTGGTGACCGCGATCGCGCTGTCGCACGCGACGCTCCGCACGATCAGGCAGAATCTGTTCTGGGCGTTCGCCTACAACACGATCGGGATTCCGATCGCGGCAGGGCTGCTGTATCCGTGGACGGGGTGGCTGCTGTCGCCGGTGCTCGCGAGTGCGGCGATGAGCGTGTCGAGCGTGAGCGTGGTGCTCAACAGTCTGCGGCTGCGGCGGTTTACTGCGGCGCGGCTCCAACCTCCGACGCCGGGTCGCGCCCCGGCCGGCGGCGCGCGGTGAGGTAGGTCACGGTATCCCAGGCGTTGTGCACCCCCACGCACAGCAGGAGCAGCGACATCGCCGCAACGACGAAGAACGCTGCCTGCGTGTCGCGCACGAGCCCCGCGCCCCCGGCGATCCCGCCATACGCCGTCATCGGCAGCGCGACGTGCCACACCCAGTCCTCCATCACCGGCGCGTACGCCGTCTGGCGGCGCGTGCGCCGGAACACCACGACGGCGTACGCGAGCCCGCCCAGCCCGGCCGCGAGCAGGGCGAGGCGCGCACTCGCGACCGACGGCCACGGCGCGCTGAGGCCCGCCGAGAGCAGGAGGACCGCGGCGAAGTGCACCACCGTCGGCGTCGCGAACGCCGCGACCGTGTGCTCGGCCGCGTTCCCTGTAGGCGATGGCACGTCGGACTGCGCGATGAGGGTCTGGACGACGAACTGCAGCCCCGTGAGCGCCGCGGCGGCCGACCCCGTGATGACGTAGTAGTTGGCCCACGCGGCGAGCAGTGCGTGGGCTGGCTCGTTGGCGGTCGCCGGCCCGGTCAGGTCCATCGCTCCTCGTGCGTCACGGTGCGGCGCCCGCGCGGCCGGTCACGCGCCGGTCGCGCCCGGCGAATGTAGCCACGCCGTCCCCGCGTGGACCGTACCGCTGCGGGCCGCGGCGAGCATCGCGCGCACCGCGGCCAACTCGTCGGCGATCACCGCGTGGCCCACCCCGCGATAGAGCCGCATCACCACGTCGCCGCGCAACGCCTCGAGCACGAGCGCGCTCTCGCGCACGCGCGCCGCCGGGATGTGCGGGTCGGCGTCGTCGCAGCCGAGGAAGACCGGTGTGCCGTCGAGCGCGCCGGCGTACCCGCGCGGGGTACCCTCCGGGCCGATCACGCCGCCGCTGAGCGCGGCCACGCCGCCATAGCGGCGCGCGTGGCGGGCCGCATACTCGGTGGCGAGGCAGGCGCCTTGCGAGAAGCCGAGCAGCACCGTGCGCGCGGCCGGCACGCCGGCGGCAGCCGCCGCGTCGAGCACGCGCCCGATCGCGCGCAGTCCCGACGACAGGCCCGGCTCGTTGTCGGCGAGCGGCGCGAGAAAGCTGTACGGGTACCACGTGCCGCCGGCCGCCTGCGGCGCGAGGAACGCGACGTCGTCGGCCCCGTCGGGCATGCCGGCCGTCAGCGCCGGGGCGAGCGTGAGGATGCCCTCGGCCGCCGCGCCGCGCCCGTGGACCATCACGACGGCGACGCGGGCGTCGGCGAGCCTCGCGCCCGCGTGCCGGATCGGCTGGCCGAAGTGCGGGTCGTCCGGCAGCGTGCCGGTCACGCGTCCGTCGCCGGCACGCCCGCGCCCGAGGGGGCCGCCCCGGCCGGCGTGGGGCGCGGGACCGTCACCGGCGGGAGCACGCGTTCGATCTCTGCCCGGCGCGGCTCGAGGAACGGTGGGAGGATGAGCTGCTCGCCTAACGCGGCCGGGTCCTCGTCGACGGCGAAGCCCGGGCCGTCGGTCGCGACCTCGAAGAGCGCGCCGCCGGGCTCGCGGAAGTAGATCGAGTGGAACCAGAAGCGGTCGATCACGTCGGTCGTGTGGCCGCCGGCCGCGCCGATGCGGCGCCGCGCGGCGAGCTCCGCGGCGTCGTCCGGGACGCGGAACGCGACGTGGTGCACGGCGCCGACACCCCACGCCCCGCGCCCGGTCTCTCCGGCGGCGCGCACGTCGACAATCCGCCCGGACGCGCCCGTGCCGCCGGACGCCCCCGGCGCGTTCGGCACGGCGAACCGGTGCCACCCATCCTCCTCGCCTGCAGGCGCGAGGCCGAGCGCTTCCTCGAGGAAGCGCGCGGTGGCCGCGGGCGCACCGGTGACGAGGCGGACCGCGTGCAGCCCGCGCACCTGGCGGTCGGCCGGGACCGGGCTCGCCGCCCACGGCGCGAACCCGCGCGCCGCGTCGTCCAGGGCGTCCGACTCGACGAGGGCGAGGGCGAGCCCGTGCGGGTCCTCGAACGGCAGCGTCGCCGCGCCGAAGCGCGTGACGCGCGCGCCCGCCGACACGCCGACCGCGCGCAGCCGATCGGCCCAGTAGGCGAGGCTCCCGGGTGGGACGGCGAGCGCGACCTCGTTGGTCAGTCCGGCGCCGCGCCGCCCCGGAGGCATCGTCGGCCACGGAAAGAAGGTGACCTCGCTGCCGGGCGTGCCCGCGCCGTCGGCAAAGAAGAAGTGATACGTGTCGGGCGCGTCCTGGTTCACGGTGCGCTTGACGAGTCGCAGGCCTAACACGCCGACGTAGAAGTCGAGCGTTTGCTGCGGGTCGCCCGCGATCACGGTCACGTGGTGCAGTCCGGTCACGCCGGTGGCGGGCGGCGTGGTGGGGTAGGGCGGTGGTACGGCGCCGGCGTTGGCCATTGGAAGCTCGCGGAGGTGGGAGCCCGCGCGAGGCGCGGAACCCGGGAGTTTACGGCGCGCGGCCCGGCCTCGCTCGCCTCGTCTTTGGCTTGGCGCCGGATGCGTTCAGCGCGACCGCGGCCCGGATCAGTGCCTGGAACGCGTCCGCGTCGACGGCCTCTCCTTCATGGATGTCGATCGCCCGCCTCGCGTTCCCGTCGAGGCTCGCGTTGAAGAGCCCGGCCGGGTCCTCGACCGAGGCTCCCTTCGCGAAGGTCAGCTTCACGACCGACCGATACGACTCGCCGGTGCAGATGATGCCGTCGTGCGACCAGACGGGCGTTCCCCTCCACTTCCACTCTTCCACGACTTCCGGGTCTGCTGCGGTGATGAGCGCGCGCATCCGGCGCAGCACCTCGCCGCGCCAGTCCGCGAGCTCGGCGATCCGGTGATCGATCAGCGCGGATGCCGACTGGCCCGCGGGCGAATTTGGGTTCATGATCTCCTCAGGTGTGCGGATCGTCCCGGCGGGCCTTCTGCCGCCTCAACACGCCGGCGCCCGAACCCGCGACGCCGGCGCGCGGACCGCCGCCCGCCCGCGACCCGCGAGCGCGGCGTTCACCTCGCCGAGCGCCGTCGCGCTCACGCGCGTCCAATCGGCGAGCACCGCCCGCAACTCCTGGCACGACGCACCATAGGCCGCGAGCGCCGCCGGCGTCGGTGCGAGGTCGCCCAAGTCCTGCGCGTTGAGCTGTGCGGCGAACGCGGCGTTGAGGCTGACGAAGTCCGGGCGCGGCGTCCCGCGCTCCGGCCCACGCGACCGGTCGCGGTCGAGCGTGCCCGCCGCCGTGTCGACGCGGGCGCTGAACGCGGCCGCCGCGGCCGCGACCTCCGCCGCCGCGTTCGCCCCGACGGCCTGACGGACCAGGGTCTGGAGCGCGAGCGCCTCGCGCCGCCCGTCCGCCGACGCGACGAGCGCGTCGGCGATGCGCATCTGCAGGTCGTGCTGCGCCCGCAGCGCGTTCGCCGGCGTGGGCGCGCGCGGGTCGGGGCGGACGAGGACCGACCGCGTCACGCGCCGGCCGTCGACGGTCAGCCGCAGCGTGTACGTGCCCGGAAGCGCGAGCACGCCTTCCGGCGACGGTGGCGTGCGCCCCGGGTTCGCGTTGATCTCGTACGTGTGCTGGAACGCCGGCGGGGCGTCGGCGCGCAGGTCCCAGCTGACGCGGTGCGCGCCAGCGCCCGTCGGCAGCGCTTCGGGCGGCGCGATCCAGAAGTTGGGGTGTGGCGGCCGCGCCGCCTCGGCCACCGGCGCCTCGACCGCGCTCGACAGGTGGCGGACCTCCGCGCCGGTCGCGTCGAGCACGTCCAGCGCGACCACGCCCGCGGGGCGTGCGAGCCAGTAATCCACGATGACCCCGTCTGGCGGGTTGGGCGCCTGCGGCACCTCCGGCGGGAACGGCGTGTCGGCGTTCACGTTGCGTCGCACGCGCACCGCGTCCCCGGGGGCGAACAGGTGCACCGGCTCGCGCGCAACGCTCGCCGCGCCACCCCCGGCGAGCTGCCGTAGCGTCGAGATGTCGTCCAGCACCCAGATGCCGCGTCCGTAGGTCGCGACGAGCAGATCGTTGTCCTTCACGACGATGTCGCGCACCGACGTGTTGGGCAGGCCGAGCGCGAGCGGCTGCCAGTGGTCGCCATCGTCGAACGACACGAACGCCGCGCTCTCGGTGCCCGCGAACAGCAGCCCGCGCGTCCGCGGGTCCTCCCGCACCACGCGCACCATCCCCCCACTCGGCGTGCCTAACGGAAGACCGGTCGTGATGGGAACCCACGTCCGCCCCGCGTCCCGCGTGCGGTACACGTGTGGCGCGTAGTCCCCCGAGAGGTGGTCGTCGACGGCGACGTAGGCGGTGGCCGCGTCGACGTGCGACGCTTCCACGGCCACGCCCATCCGCGGCGTGCCCGGCGCCGCAGGCGGCGTGACGTCCGTCCACGTCGCCCCGCCGTCGCGGGTGAGCGTGACGGGGCCCGTGTTGGCTCCGACCCAGACCGTGCCCGCCGCGACCGGCGAGGCAGAGAACGACTCGATCGCGCCCGCGCGTCCGACGGCCGAATCAGGGACCGGGGTGCCCGACGGCCGCCGCACCGTGAGGTCCGGACTCAGGCGCCGCCAGTGCGCGCCGCCATCGGCCGTCGACCAGAGCGACTGAAAGGCCGCGAGCATCGTGCGCGGTTCGTTAGGCGCGAACGCCGGCGCGAAGGCGATTGGCTGCGAGCTCGACGTGCGCAGCTTCGACGCGGGATCGGCGGCGGGGCTGAGGCTGATCCACTGCTCGCTCGGGTACGAGATCCGCAGGATCCCGTTGCCGCTCGCGTAGACCGTGTTGGGATCGCGCGGGTCGGCGACGATCGTTCCCCACTCCCAGCCCGGCACGGGGTTCCAGTCGAGGGGGGTGACCGCGCCGAGGTTGCCGCGGGCGCGCGTGCGGATCGCGCCGGCGTCCTGCTGCGTGCCGTAGACCCAGTAGGGGAACGAATTGTCGACCGAGAGATGGTAGATCTGCTCGGTCGACTGATTGTACCACGAGCTCCACGCCCCACCGCCGTCGAGCGTGACGACGGCGCCCTGGTCGAGCCCCATCAGCATGCGCTGACCGTTGGTCGGGTCGATCCAGAGCTGCTGCGGATCGTCGCCGCCGGGCGCCCCCTTGAAGCCGGTGAACGTGGCACCGCCGTCGGTCGATCGGTAGCTCGACGTGCTGATCGTGTAGACCACGTCCGGGTTCTGCGGGTCGACGTACACGCCGCAGTTGTAGCCGCCCTGACCGTTGCGGATACGCTCGTCGTCGGCGGCCATCTGCCGCCACGTCCCACCGCCGTCGTCGGAGCGGTAGAGCCCCCGGTTGGTGACGAGGAAGACGCGTTGGGCGCGCGTGTGCATCGCGACGGCAACCGAGGTGCGCCCCGAGAGGTGCGGAAGCCCGGCGCCAGCGACCGCCTGCCACGTCACGCCACCATCCGTCGACTTGTAGAGCCCGGTTCCGGTGTGCGCCGTCGCGAAGATCACGTCCGGCACATCGTACGCGCGGGCGAGCTTCTGCACGCCGGTCGTCGAGTCGGTGAACAGCGTCCGCGTCCACGTGGCCCCGCCGTCGGTGCTGTGGAAGACGCCGCGCGCATCGCTCGGCGCGTGCAGATCCCCCTGCGCGGCGACGAGGACGACGTTCGCGTCGCGCGGATCGACGAGTATCGACGGGATCTCCTTGGAGCGGTCGAGCCCGGCGTGACGCCAGGTGCGCCCGGCGTCGCGCGAGACGTAGACGCCGTTCCCCTGGTTGGTCACGTTGCCCGTGACCATGTCGCCCGTGCCCGCGTAGACGACATTCGGGTCGGAGGGCGCGACCTCGATCGCGCCGACGGACGAGACCTCGCGCACGTCGTCGAACACCGGCGTCCACGTCTCGCCCGCGCTCGTCGTCTTCCACACGCCGCCCGCGGGCAGCCCGGCGTAGAACACGCCGGGCTGCCCGATCGCACCCGTCACCGCGGCGACGCGCCCCGCGCGAAACGGCCCGATGTTGCGCCAGCGCAGCCCGGCGTAGAGGCGCGGGTCGCTGGCCACGCCGGCCGTCGTGGTGGGCGCGCCCTGCGCAGCGGTCGGACGCGTGCCGCCGAGGAGGGCGCCGGCCGCGCACGCGGCCACGCCGGCCATGCGGGAGAAGGAAACGCTGAGGAGCACGGGCGGCGGGATCGGGGGAGGGATTCGCAACGCGTTAGGCCGACGCGCGCGGGTCGGGGCGGACGACGAACGGCTGCGTGTAGTGGCGGCCGTCGACCGTGAGGCGGGCCGTGTACGCGCCGGTGAGCGTGCGCGGGCGCTCGCCCTCCTCGCCGTCCGACGGGCGGCGCGCGTCCTCCGCGACGGGTGCCCACACGACGCGGTGCAGCCCGGCCGCGGTCGAGAACGGCTCCGGCGCCGGCCGCCAGAGCGCGGTGGTGTTGGGCAGCAGGGCGTGACGCCGCGTCGCATTGGGCCGTGCGCTGTCAGGCGGAGCCGCGCGGCCGGCCGCGCCTCCACCACCCGGGTCGCTGCTGAAGGTGTGCACCACCGTGCCGGCCGCGTCGACCACGTCGAGCGTCACCGGCCCGCGCGCGTCGGTGCGCAGGTAGTACTGCAGGATGACACCGTCGGGCGGGTTCGGCGCCTGCGGCTCGTCCTTCTGCAGCGGTGTGCCATTGTCGTCGCCCGGCGCGACATAGGCGACGTCCGTCGGCCGGAACAGGTGCGCGTCGGCCGCGAGCACCGCGTCGGTGAGCTGCCGGAGCGGGCCGATGTCGTCGACCACCCAGATGCCGCGGCCGTGCGTGCCGACGACGAGATCGTCGCCATGGATCACAAAGTCGCGCACCGAGGTGACCGGCAGGTTGAGCTGCAGCGGGCGCCAGTGATCGCCGTCGTCGAGCGAGACGAACGCGCAACGCTCGGTGCCCGCGAACAGCAGCCCGCGGCGCATCGGGTCCTCCTTCACCGTGTGCACGTACCCGTTGGGCGGCAGCCCCGCGCCGATCGCCTGCCAGCTGCGTCCGCCGTCGCGCGTGCGGTAGACGTACGGCGCGAAGTCCTCCAGTTGGTGGCGGTCGACGCTCGCGTACGCCGCGTCGCGGTCGAAGTGCGACGCCTCGAGCATCGTCACGCGGCTCCATGGCGTGAGCGCGGCGGGGGTGACGTCGTGCCACGTCGCGCCCTGATCGGTCGTGCGCTGCACGAGACCGTCGTCCGTGCCGACCCACACGGTCGCCGCAGCGAGGGGCGACGGCGCGATGGTGTAGATCACGCCGCGCCGGCCGTTGCGCTCGGTGTGCGCCGCGGCGGCCGCGTCGAGCGTCGCCGGAACTCCCGCGTCCGGCCGCGTGAGGTCGGGGCTGATCTGCGCCCACGTGCGCGCGCCGTCGGTGCTGCGAAAGAGGAACTGGCTCGCGTAGTAGAGCGACCGCGGGTCGACCTTGGACAGGACGAGCGGCTGCGTCCAGTCGGCGCGCATCGGCGTCGCGTCCGCCGCGTGCGGCACCGTCGTGCCCGCGACCGGCGTGTTGGTCGCGAGGTCGTAGCGGGTGCCCGCGCCGCCGTAGACGACCCCCGGGTGGAGCGGATCGCCGGCCGTGTAGCCACTCTCCCCGCCCGCGCCGATCGGCTCCCAGTCGCGCATCGAGATCTCGGCGAACTTGCCGCGCGAGCACACCGCCACCGCGCCGCTGTCCTGCTGCGCCCCCGTCACCCAGTACGGCGTCCGGTAGTCGACGTCGATGTGGTAGAGCTGCGCCGTCGGCTGGTTGAGCCACGAGCTCCACGTGACGTCGCGCGCGTCGGTCGCCAGCGCGTTGCGCGTCACGATCGCGCCCTGATCGCTCGCGACGATCATCGTGTTGGAGTCGTCGGGCGAGATCCACGGCTGGTGGTAGTCGTCGCCTCCCGGAGAGCCGCGGAGCGGCACCCACGTGTGCCCGCCGTCCGTCGTGCGCGACACCGACACGTTGGACACGTAGACCACGTCGGCGTTTCGGGGGTCGACGGCGAGCTTCTCGAAGTACCATCCGCGCCCCCAGAGCGCGGGGTCGGCCGAAAGCCGCGTCCATGTCTCGCCCGCGTCGTCGGAGCGAAAGAAGCCGCCCTGCCCGGGTCGCTCGGCGCGGCCGCCCGGCGTGGCCGGTTCTGGCGCGGGTGCGGTCGGGTCGGGAACGAGGCAGTCGACGACCGCGTACACGCGCCGCGAGTTCGTCGGCGCGACGGCGATCCCGGTGCGTCCGATGCCCGTGGGTGGAAGCCCGGCCGTCAGCTGTCGCCACGTCGTGCCGCCGTCGACCGACTTGTAGATCCCGCCGCCCGGACCGTTGGTCGGCGCGTACGTGAACCACGGCGGCCGGCGCGTGTTCCAGAGTCCGGCGTAGACGACGCGCGGGTCGCGCGGATCGATCACCACCTCGACCGCGCCCACGTCCGGGTTCGGGCCCAGCACCTTCGTCCACTGCCGCCCGCCATCGGTCGAGCGGAACACGCCGCGCTCGGGGTTGGCCGCGTACAGATGCCCGATCGCGGCGACGAAGACGATGTCGGGGTTGGTCGGGTGGACGGCGATCTTGCCGATGTGCTGGGTCGCGTCGAGCCCGAGGTGCGTCCAGCTCCGGCCGGCGTCGACCGACCTGTAGACGCCGTTTCCATGGCCGGCCGAGTCGCGGAGCGTGCTCTCGCCGCTGCCGACGTACACGACGTCGGGCGCGGACGGGGCGACGGCGATCGCGCCGATGCTCGCCACCGGCTGGTCGTCGAACACCGGGCGCCAGACGCGCCCCGCGTCGACCGACTTCCACACGCCGCCGTTGACGGCGCCGAAGTAGAACTCGTTGGGCCGACCGGGGACGCCGGTCGCCGCCGCGCAGCGCCCGCCGCGGAACGGGCCGAGCATGCGCCAGCGAAGGCCGTCGACGACCGCGCCCGCGTCCACCGGAAGGCGGCGCGGCGGAGCGCCCTGCCCGCCCGCGCCCTGGACGGCCGCACCCTGGACGGCCGCACCCTGCGCGCAGGCACTCCGCCAGAGCGGCGCGAGCAGCGATCCACGCGCCACGCTGGTGACCGACATCGCGCAGCCGATGCGGCCGACCGAGAGCACGAAGGCGCGGCGCGACTGCGCGGGCGCGGCGGGGCGGTCACTCACGAGAAAGCTCCTGCGCGGGGGCGGGCGGCTGGGTTCGCATCGCGCGTAGAACGTAGCGGCCCGCGGGAGCGCTGAACGGGCCCCGCCGTTGCGGCAACTCGCGCGGACGTCTACACTCCGGCCCGCGACGCCGTTGACGCAGCACCGCTCGGCTCTCCCCCGGCCACGGCGCCGTCCGACCCCTCTGCCCACGTCCTGCATGCCTGCACGTCCCCGGCGCGTCCTTCCGTGGCTCCTCCTGCGGCTCGCGGCCGTTCTCCTGGCCGCGGGGCTTCGGCCGATGCTGGCGCCCGCGCAGGCGGTCCAGCCAGCGCGCGGGCGCGCCACCGCGGCGAGTCCTGGCGCGGTCCCGGCCGCGATGGCCGCGATTCGCGCGGCCGACCTCAAGCGCGATCTCTACGCGCTCGCCGACGACTCGATGCGCGGCCGCGAGGCCGGCACGCTCGACGAGCTGCGCGCGTCGATGTGGCTCGCCGACCAGCTGCGGCGGATCGGCGTCGCGCCGGCGGGGCCGGACGGCAGCTACTTCCAGTGGTGGAACATGCGCCGCACGCGCGTCTCGACCACCGCGAGCCGCGTGCTCGTCGCCGGCCGCCCGCTCACGCTGTGGACCGACGTCGCGCCCGGGGCCGCGCTCGCCGCGACGGTCGACGCGCCGACGGTCGTGCTCGCCGACGCCCGCGACACGACGACCGACGTCGCGGGCAAGGTCGTCGTCGCCGACCTCGTGCCGCCGCCCACCGCGGTGCGACGCGAGGGCACCAACTCGTACGAGTACCGCTACGCCGCGACGGCGCTCGCCGCGGCCGGCGCGCGCCTGCAGCGTCGCGGCGCGGCGGCCGTGATCCTCGTCGCCGACTCGGTGGCCGAGGTCGGGTTCGCGGGCGTCGCGGCGATCCGGTCGCGCGGCACCTACGACGTCGAGGGCGGCGCGCCGTGGCTCGCGCCCCGGGCGCCTAACACGACTGGTGCCGCCGCCGCGCCGACACCCGTGCCGGTGGTGCTGGCCCGCCGGGCGCTCGGCGGCGCGCTCCGCGTGCCCGGGCAGCGCGTGCAGCTCGACCTCCGCCTCGAGCGCTTCGACGCGCCGTCGGTGAACGTGATCGGCGTCGTGCGCGGCGCCGACCCGGCGCTCCGCCACGAGTACCTGCTCTACAGCGCGCACCAGGACCACGACGGCGTACGCTACGCGATCAACGGCGACTCGGTCTGGGCCGGCGCCGACGACAACGGCTCGGTGAGCGTCGCGCTCCTCGCGATCGCGCGGGCGTTCGTGCGACAGCCGGGCAAGCGCTCGGTCCTCTTCGTCTACCACGGCGCCGAGGAGCGCGGGCTGCTGGGGTCGCGCTACCACGCCGCGCATCCGGTGGTACCGCGCGACAGTATCGTCGCCGTGCTCAACGGCGACATGATCGGCCGCAACAACCCCGACTCGGCGAGCTTGTTAGGCATTCAGCCGCCGCACCGCAACTCGTCGGACCTCGTCGCGCTCGCCCTGCGCGCCAACGCGCTCACCGGCAGATTTCAGCTCGACTCCGTCTGGGACCGCCCGACGCACCCGGAAGGGTGGTACTTCCGCAGCGACCACGTGCCCTACGCCCGGATGAACATCCCCGCGGTGGAGTATTCCACCAACCTGCACGCCGACTATCACACGCCGCGCGACAAGCCGTCGGCCATCGATTACGCGAAGCTCACCCGCATGACCCAGTGGATGTACCTCACCGGCTGGTTCGTCGCGAACGCGCCGACGCGTCCGCGCATCGACCCCGGGTTCCACCTCGAGCGGTGACCGCGGTGCGACGCCTTCTCCTGCTCGCCCTGGCGCTCGCCGCGGCCGGCGCCGCGCACGCGCAGCCGACCGTCTGGCCCGACGAAGGCCCGCGCACCTGGACACCGCGGCCAACCGTCACGGCGATCACGGCCAACGACCTGCGTACGCGCCTGTACCAACTGGCCGACGACTCGATGCAGGGGCGTCGCATCGGCGAGATCGGCAACTACCGCGCGACGGCCTACATCGCCGGGGAGTTCCAGCGGTTGGGCCTGCGCCCCGCGGGCGACGACGGGACGTACTTCCAGGCGCTGCCGATCGGCCCGGGCGGCTTCGACGTCGCCGCGGCGCGCCTCTCGGTGAGCGGCGCCGCGCTCACCCCGCGCACCGACTGGATCCCGACGGCGCCGAGCGCGGCCAACGGGCTCTCGGGCGCGGTCGACCTCGCGAACGTGCCGACGGTGTTCGCGGGGCGGTGGGGGGACACGGCGACCGTGCTCGACCCCGCCGCGTTCCGCGGCAGGGTGGCCGTATTCGTCGGTGCTGGAAGTGCCAGCAGCACGCGACCGGGCGCGCGCGGCGCGCTGCCGCGTTGCGATTCGCTGCCCGACAAGTTCGGCGCGGCGGCCGCGATCGCCGCCGAAGCGGCCGACGCGCGTGCCGGCACGGGGCGATCCGCGCGCAGGCCGCCGGCGCGCGACCCGCGTGCACAGGCCGCGGGCGCGGTCGCCGTGCTCGTCGTCGGGCTCGACGCGCTCTCCGAGGCGGCCGTCGACGCGGCGATGAGCCCGCAGATGCGGATGACGCCTCCGACACCGGCGCACGCGATCGGCGGGGCGCTGATCTCGCGCGCCGCGGCGGCGCGCCTGTTCGGCGGGCCGGTGGGCCAGCTCGCGATGGGGACCACGGGGCAGCCGGTCACGGCGTCGTGGCGGTACGCGTGGCACGTGTCGCCGACGCCGGCGCGCAACGTCGTCGCCGTGCTGCCAGGCGCCGACCCCGCGCGCGCGGGCGAGTACGTGCTCGTGAGCGCGCATAACGACCACATGGGCGTCAACGCGACCGCCGTCGACCACGACTCGATCCGCGCCGTCAACATGGTCACGCGGCCACAGGGCGCCAACGACCCCGCGTGCCGCCCGTCGGCCGCGCAGCAGCACCGCATCGACTCGCTCCTCGCACACGCGCGCAGCATCCGCCCGCCGCGCCGCGATTCGATCATGAACGGCGCGGACGACGACGGCTCGGGCACCGTCGTGCTGCTCGAGATCGCCGAGCAGTTCGCGGCGGAGCGGCCGGCGCGCTCGATCGTGTTCGTGTCGCACACCGGCGAGGAGGAAGGACTGTTGGGGTCGCAGTGGTTCACCGACCACCCCACGGTGCCGCTCGATTCGATCGTCGCGGCGCACAACATGGACATGGTCGGCAAGGGGCGCGCGGACCAGGTGAAGTTCGGTGGTCCGACCTCGGTCCAGACGCTCGGCTCGCGCCGGCTGTCGCGCGAGTTCGGCGAGATCATCGACTCGGTGAACGCCGCGCGCCCCGAGCACATGGCGATCGACCGCAGCTGGGACGTGCCCGCCAACCCGATGAACCGATTCTGCCGCAGCGACCAGGTCAACTACGTGCATCACGACGTGCCGGTCACGTACTTTTCGACCGGCTATGCGGAGGACTACCATCAGGTGACGGACGAACCGCAATACATCGACTACGAGCACGCCGCGCGTCTGGGTCGGTTCCTTCACGACGTCATGGCCGCGATCGCGGATCGCCGCACGCGCCCGGCGATCGCCGGGCCGGACCCGGCGTACCCGGCGTGTCGTTAGGCATGCGCCCCGCCACGTCGCGCGCTGCGGCCGCGCGCCTGACGGCCGCGCTCCTGACGGCCGCGCTTCTCGCGGCGTCGCTCGTCGCCACCGCGCCGCTGGCCGCGCAGCCGGCTCCGCATGACACGGGACCGCTCGTCGTGGACTCCGGCCGGTTTCTGCTCAATGGGCGGCCGTTCCAGATCCTCTCGGGCGAGCTCCACTACGCCCGCGTGCCGCGCGCCTACTGGCGCGACCGCCTGCGCAAGGCGCGCGCGATGGGGCTCAACACGATCTCGACGTACGTCTTCTGGAACCTGCACGAGACGACGCCCGGCCACTACGACTTCAGCGGCGAGCGGGACGTCGCGACGTTCATCCGGACCGCGCAGGAAGAAGGGCTGCACGTCATCCTGCGCCCCGGGCCGTACGTGTGCGCGGAGTGGGAGTTAGGCGGCTATCCCGGGTGGCTGCTCGCCGACACGACGCTCGTGCTGCGCAGCACCGAACCGCACTACACGGCGGCCGTGGAGCGCTGGCTCACGCGCCTCGGGCGCGAGGTGGGGCCGCTGCTGGCGAGCCGCGGCGGCCCGATCATCGCCGTTCAGGTCGAGAACGAGTACGGCTCCTTCGGCGCCGACCACGCCTACATGCGCTGGCAGCGCGACGCGCTCCGCCGCGCCGGACTCGGCGACGCGCTTCTCTACACGTCGGATGGGAATCCGCGCGCGCTGGCCGCGGGGACGCTTCCCGACCTGCCCGCGGTGGTCAACTTCGGCGCGGGCGGCGCGGACACGGCGTTCGCGCACCTGCGCGCCTTCCGCCCGACCGGCCCGATCATGAGCGGCGAGTACTGGGCGGGGTGGTTCGACAGCTGGGGCCAGCCGCACCACACGACCGACGTCGAGCGCGAGCGGCGCGAGCTGCAGCGGATGGTCGACAGCGGCTATTCGGTCAACCTGTACATGTTTCACGGCGGGACGTCGCCGGGGTTCATGAACGGCGCGAACATCGACAACGGCCACTACGCGCCCGAGACGTCGGCGTACGACTACGACGCCGCGCTGGACCTCTCCGGCCGGCCGACGGCCAAGTACGCGGCGTTTCGCGCCGTGCTCGCGGCGCGCGCGGCCGCCGTGGGCGGGCCGGCGCTTCCGGCGGTCCCGCCGTCCGACTCGACGATCAGCGTCGCCCCGTTCGCGCTGCCTGGCGTGCTGCCGCTCTGGTCGCAGCTCGGACGCCCGGTCCGGAGCGAGCGGCCGCGACCGATGGAGCAGTTCGGCCAGTCGTACGGCTACATCGCCTACCGCACGCACGTCGCCGGCCCCGAGCGCGCGACGCTCGCCGTGCACGACGTGCGCGACTACGCGCAGGTCTACGTCAACGGTACGCTCGCTGGAACGCTCGACCGCCGCCGGAACGAGGACAGCCTGGCGATCGACGTCCCCGCCTCCGGCGCCGAGTTGACGATTCTCGTCGAGAACACGGGGCGCATCAACTTCAACCGGCCGATGCGCGAGGAGCGGAAGGGGATCACCCGCGCCGTGCTGCTCGGCGGCCGCGAGCTGACGGGCTGGGAGGTGTTCTCGCTGCCGATGGCCGCGCCGCCGCGCGGCACGTTCCGCACGGTCGCTGCTCACGGGACTACCGCGAACGGAAGGACGCCTAACGCGATGCCGGGGGCGAGCGCGCCCGCGTTCTACCGCGGCACGTTCGACGTCGCGCGGCCCGGCGACACCTTTCTCGACACGCGCGGGTGGGGGAAGGGGACCGTGTGGGTGAACGGGCACCAGCTCGGGCGGGTGTGGGACGTCGGGCCGCAGCAGACGCTGTACGTGCCCGGACCGTGGCTGCACCGGACGGGAAACGAGGTGGTGGTGTTCACCCTCGTCGAACCGAAGGCGCGGACGATGGCTGGGCTGCCCCGTCCGGTCTACGACACTGGCAGCTGACCGAACACCCGGAGCGCCGCGTTAGGCCAGCATCACGTCGACGCCCGTGAGCGCGCGCAGCCGCGCGGCATCGGCCGCCGGATCGCCCTCGATCGGGAAGGAGAACGCGGACGTCTCCGCCCCGGCCACGTCCCACATCGACGCCGCGTCGCCGCCCGAGCTGGTCGCAACCCAGCGCGCGGAACCGCTCAGGACGCGCGTCGAGTACGGGATCCCGGCGGGCAGGTTGATCGCGTCACCGCTCGCGAGCCGGTGCTCCTCGCCGTCGACCGTGACCGCGAGCAATCCGTCGAGAACGTAGAAGAACTGGTGCGTTCGTTCGTGCCGAACCGCCGGAATCGCGGCGTCGCGTCCGCCCTCGATCACGCGCATGTCGACCGCACCTTCACACTGCGCGGCGGTGAGAACCGCGGTCGAGAGATGGCCGCACAGCATGCGACGCAGCCCGAATCCCGCCTCGAGGAAGTACGAGTCGTGCCCCGCGGGGAGGCGCTGGTCCGCCGCGCCGATCGGCGTGGCCGCGGCGTAGGCCGGGTTCTCGACCCGCATCACGCGGAACTTGCTCTGCGCGGCGACGATCCGCGGGATGTCGGGCGGGCGGCCACCGGTCGGCAGGCCGGTCATGCCCCAGACCTCGCCCGCGTCGCCGAAGAAATCCTCCCACCCGCCCGGCGCCACGACGCCGAAGAACTGCGTGCGCGGCGCGACGGACTGATAGGAGTGGATGTCGCCGGGCTTCACGTAAGCGAAGTCGCCCGGCGTGAGCACGCGGCTTCCATCGCCGTACCACACCTGCAGCTTGCCGCGCGTGCAGAACCAGGTGTCGTGCTCACGCTCGTGGAAGTGCATCGGGATCGGGAACCGGTCGAGCGGCGCATCGCAGACCACCGCGCCAAAGCCGCCGTTCGTCTCGGGCGAGCGGGCGATCGTGCGGACGACCTGGCCCGCGATGAGGTGCGACAATCCCTCGCCCGAGCGGATGACGTACGGAACGGGCGCGCCCGGAAGCACGGCGGTGTCAGACATCGGGTCCTCTGGTGGTGTTAGGCGAAGGGGATGGCCAGCTGTGCGGCCTTACACGCGGCGGTCTTGGGGGGCGCGATGCCCCACTGGTCGGTGCGCCCGGGCGGCCACGTCCAGTCCTCGGGACCGCCGACGCGGTAGTCGTCGTCGAGCTGCAGCACCTCGGTCGTGTACTCGACGACGAAGCCGAACGGGTCGACGAAGTAGGCGAAGATGTTGTCGCCCGGCCCGTGGCGGCCAGGACCCCAACCGATCGGGAACCCGCGATCGATCATCCGGCCGCAGGCGCGCATCACGCCCTCCCACGTAGCCAGCTGAAAGGCGACGTGGTTGAGCGTGTTGACGCCTGCCTCGGCGATTACGACCGAATGATGGTCGCGGTTGGTGCGAACGAAGGCAATCATCGTCGACCGGTCGGTCAGCGTGAAGCCGAGCGCGCGTTCGAAGAAGGCCGTGTCGCGCGCCACGTCGTCGCTGTTGATGTTGACGTGTGCGAGGCGCTCCGGTCGGTCGGGGTCGTCGGCCAGGCGCTCGGCCGGCGCATCGCCCTGCACGACGCGGATCGTGCGGCCGGCCGCGTCCCGCGCCGCCACCGCCACGCCGCCGCCGGGCTCGTCGAGCGCGCGCGCGTCGTGCACGAGCGTCGCGCCATTGGCCAGCATCGCGGCCGCGACCGCGCCGAGCTCGGTGTCGGGCGCGGCGCGGAACGTCACCGACCGGATCGCGGACCGGGGGCCCGCATGCAGGGCGAGCAGGTGCGGGTCCGCGCCGGTGCCGCGCAGCCACACGCCGCCCACGGTGCGCTCGGCGAGCGCCAGTCCCCAGACGTGCGTGTAGAACTCCGTCGCGGCCGCGAGGTCGGCGACCTCGACGTCGACGCTGCGCAGTGCCCGGAGCGGGAAGTGGGTCATCGAGGACCGGCGTTTGTGAGCATACGTGCGATGACGAACAGAATTCCAACGCGCACTTTACAACGCTAACCGGTTCGGACCAATTTGGGTGGGTGCCGATCGTCGTGGCGGCGCGCACTTCTCACGGTCATCCCCGGACGGTCCGCCCAGTGATCTTCGACGTCGCGGTCGTGGGCTGCGGTCCCGTGGGCGCACTCGCCGCCAATCTCACCGCCGGCGCGGGGCTGTCGACGCTGGTGATCGACCGGGAGGCCGAGCCGCACCCGCTGCCCCGCGCGGTGCACCTCGACCACGAGATGATGCGGGTGTTTCAGGCGGTCGGGCTCGCCGATCGGCTCGCGCCGATCATGCGCGAGACCGAGGGACACCTGCACGTCGGCGCTGACCGGGGCGTGATCCGCTACCTGGGCACCGCGGGCCGTCCGCGGCCCTTCGGCTGGGCGAACGACTACTTCTTCTACCAGCCCGAGCTCGAAGGCGTGCTCCGCGCCGGCATCGCGCGCTTCGCGCACGCGGAGCTGCGGCTGGGGGTCGCGTTGGAGGGGCTGGAGCAGGACGCCGAGGGCGTCACGCTCGCCGTGCGCGCGGGCGAGGTGCGCTCGACGGCGCGCGCCCGCTTCGTCGTCGCGTGCGACGGCGCGCGCAGCCGCGTGCGCCGCGCGTTAGGCATCCCGCTCGACGACCTCGCGTTCGAGGAGCCGTGGCTCGTCGTCGACGTCGAGGTCGACGGCCCGGTGCGTTTCCCCGAGGTGTGGGGCGTCGCGGCGGGAGCCGATCTGCAGCAGCTGTCGGTGATGATGTGCGACCCCGTGCGCCCGGCGACCGTGGTGCCG
>DASWUT010000437.1:0-1818 GCA_036401455.1 Gemmatirosa sp.
CATGGGGCGGGGGACGAAAGGTGGGGCGTACCGGCGGCTTACGTCGCAGCCGCGCTGCGCGTTGACGTCGCCGCCGCGTCGGTCGGCGTCACGTCGGCATCGCGAGCGCTGCCCGCACGAGCGGGACGTCGTCGGTGCAGAGTCCGTCGACGCCGAGCCGCGCGAGCGTCCGCGCGTGATCCGCGTCGTTCACCGTCCAGGCGATGATGCGGCCGCCCGCGGCGTGGACGGCATCGACGAGCGCCGCATCGAGCTGCGACCAGTGCTGCCACAGATCGCGTGCGCGCGCCGCACGGAGCGCCGCTGGCGTGTCGACGAGATAGCTCTCGCTGAGGATCCCCGTCGGGACGCGTGGTGCGAGCGTCGACACGCGCAGTGCGGTGCGGTGGTCGAAGGCGTGGACCGCCGCGCTCACGCGATCGGCTCCGGTCGTGGGCGCAACGGCTCCGAGCAGCGCGCGGAGGTTCGCGTCGCTCGCCGCGGCCTTCACCTCGACGTAGAGCGTCGCGCGTCCGGCGACGAGCGCGGCGACGTCACGCAGCGGTGGCGGCGCGAGCGCCGGGTCGTCGCTCGCGACGCGGATCGCGGCCGCGGTGAGCGTTGCGAGCGACACCCCCGCGTACGCGCCGGCGCTCGCGCCGAGGGTCGCGTCGTGGTGCACGACCGGCACGCCGTCGGCGGTGAAGTGCACGTCGAGCTCGATGCCGTCCGCGCCGTGGTCGATCGCGCGCGCGAAGGCGGGCAGGGTGTTCTCGCGGCGCTCGCGCGGCGTGCCGCGGTGGGCGATCAGCTCGACGCTGGACATGGTCGGGGACGGTGGCGCCGCGTACGCCGCGGCCGGTCGCCAGCTTAACATCCGGTCGCCGGGCGCGTCCACCTCCCCGGATGCTTACCGTGAGTTCACCTCCTCTGGTCGACGAACACACCGACGACGCACTCGACGACGCGCTCCTCGCGAGATGGCGCGCCGGCGACGAGCGCGCGGCGACCGCCCTCGTCGAGCGCCACGCGCCCGCCCTCGGCCGCTACGTGTCGAGCCTGGGCGCGCGGGCCGAGGCGGAGGAAGTCGTCCAGGACACGTTCGTGCGGGCGTTCCAGGCGCTCGACAGCTTCAGGGCCGACAGCTCACTGCGGACGTGGCTGTTCACGATCGCGCGGCGCCTCGTACTCGACCGTCGCCGCGCAGTCGGCCGCCGGGCTCGGCACGAGGTCGACGCGCCGGAAGGCTTCGACGCGGGCGGCGAACATACGGCGCTCGACGACCTCGTCGCCGGAGAGACGCAGGGACGGCTGCGCGCGGCCGTCGAGCGGCTCACGCCCACCCAGCGGGAAGTGTTTCTGTTGCGTGTCGTCGAAGGACGCGCCTACAAGGAGATCGCGCGCATCGCGGGAACGACCGAGGGGTCGGCCCGCGTGCACTACCACAACGCAATTCGCTCGATCCAGGAGTTTCTCGATGTCTGATTTCGGAGCCGCCACCCCGCACGAGGAGCCGTCGGACGCGGCGCACGCTGCCGTGCGCGACGCCCTGCCCGCGCTTCTGCACGGGCGCGTCACCACGTCAGCGCGCGCGGAACTCGACGCTCACCTCGCCCGGTGCGCGGAGTGCGAGGCGGAGTACCGCACGCTCGCCGCGATCCGCGAGCTGTACGCGACGCCGGCGCCCGCGATCTCGGTCGACCGGATCGCGGCCGCCGTCCGTGCGCGTACGGCCGCGCCCGCGACGATCGTGTCGCCCGCGATCGCGCCGCCCGCGATCGCGCCGCCCGCGGTCGTGCGCGCGACGCCGGTGCCGCCGCGACGCGCGCCGGCGTGGGC
>DASWUT010000438.1:0-6325 GCA_036401455.1 Gemmatirosa sp.
GCGGCAGCGTGCAAACGCGGGCCCGGCCGCGCAGTGCCGCGTCGTCAACTTCAATGAGAACCCGCCGACGGCGCGCCTCAACAGCATCAAGGACGCGCTGAACCAGAACATCGTCTACGTCGGCGGCGGATCGGTGGCGCGGTGCGAGGGCGTGAACAACCGGCTATCGTCGGACAGCGCCGAGTACTACCAGGCGGCAGGGCTGCTCGTGTTGATCGGCAACGTGGTCTACGACGAGCCGGCGCGCGCTCACATGACGGCGCTGCGCACGACGTACTACACGCGCGAGGAGCGCATCGTCGCAGAGGGCAACGTCGTCGTGACGCTGCCGAGCGGGACGCGAATGACGGGGCCGAATGCGGAGTACCTGCGTCCGGTGCCGCCGATCCGCACGTCGAGCCGCCTCACCGCGACGGGCCGCCCGACGGTTCGCCTCGTCGGCACCGGCGAGGAGCAGGACACGCGCACGGCGCCGCGCGCCGGCGCGGCCGCGGCGCCGCCGGATACGTCGGTGACCGTCATCATCTCGAACACGATTCTCGATGAGGCGGACAGCGTCGTCTACGCCGGCGGTGACGTCGACATCACGCGGACCGACGTGATCGCCAACTCCGATTCTGCGGTGTTCGAGCAGGAGAGCGAGACGGCGCACCTGATCCGCAACGCGCGCATCCGGGGCACGCGCGGGCGTCCGTTCACGCTCACGGGCGCACTCGTCGACCTGTTCACGCGCGAGCGCCAGCTCTCGCGCGTGTTCGCGCGCCACGACGCGCACGTGACGAGCGACAGTCTCACACTCGCGTCCGACACCGTCGACCTGCGCCTCACCGCGGGGCTGATGAACCGCGCGTTCGCGTGGGGCCCGACGCGCGCGACCGCTGTGGCGCCCGATCGCGATCTCATCGCGGACTCGATTGCCGCATACCTGCCGAGCCAGCGCGTGCGCGAGATCCACGCACTGCGGAAGGCGGTCGCGCGTTCGGTGCCCGATACCGCGAAGCTGCGTTCGACCGAGCGTGACGTGCTGCGTGGCGACACGATCGTCGCGCGCTTCGACACGCTCGCCGCCGCGCGTGACACCTCCCGCACGCCGCCGGTGCGACAGCTCGTCGCCGTCGGCAGCGCGACGGCGTTCAACCAGCTCGCGTCGAGCGAGGGACGCGAGGGACGCCCGTCGCTCAACTACGTACGCGGCCGGACGATCACGGTCGACCTCGACAGCGGCGTTGTACGCGAGGTGATCGTCGTCGGTCGTTCGGACGGGGTCTACCTCGAGCCCGGAGACACGACGCACACGGACAGCAGTGCGACGACGCGACGACCGGCGGGTCGCGGCGCGTCGCCCGGCGCACCAACGCGCGGCGCGCCCGGGCCTAACGCGCCGGATGGTGTCCCGTCCGACGACGACGACCGCGGGTCGCGTGCAGCCGCGCCGGTCGCACCGGCGGACGCGCGCAGCCGGGGGCCGCGATGAGCAACGTCGTGAGCCCCCCGTCGCGCGACGTCGCTGCCCTGCGTGAGTTCCTCGACACCGCGAGCGCCGGTGATCGGTCCGCCGCGCTCGCGCTGCATGCCGTGCTGCACGAAGCCGACGAGCGCGGCACGGCGTCGTTCGATGCGGTCGCCCGCTGCTACTGGGACGACTATCTCGCGGCGGTGCGCAACGACGGTCGCGACTCGGCGACCGAGGCCGGGCGCCTCAGCCTCGACGAGGTACGCGACCACCTCGGCGCGTCCGTGCTCCCGCGGCTGGCCGCGCGCGGCGTGCTCGCGCTCGAGTTCGGTGCGGCGGGCGGCGCCGGCGTCTCGCGCGTCCGCATCCAGGACGCACTCTGGCAGGAAGTCGCGCCGCGGCGCGCCGGCGTCGAGGCCGCGCTGCAGCAGACCGGCGAGCATCGCGCGCCGACGGCCAGCGCCCCGCCCGTCGTCGCGCCCGGCGAGCAGACGCCACCGAGCGGCAGCCGGCTCGCAGCCGACGGACTCGTGAAGGTGTACCGGCGTCGGCGCGTCGTGAACGACGTCGCGCTCGAGCTGCGGCAGGGCGAGATCGTCGGCCTGCTCGGGCCCAACGGGGCGGGGAAGACGACGACGTTCTACATGATCGTCGGCCTGATCGAACCGGACGCGGGGCATATCACGCTCGACGGCGCCGACATCACGGCGATGCCGATGTACAAGCGCGCGCGTCGTGGCATCGGCTATCTGTCGCAGGAGCCGTCGATCTTTCGGAAGCTGACGGTCGAGCAGAACATCCTCGCGATCCTCGAGACGCTCGACATCCCCAAGCGCGAACGCGACGAGCGACTCGAGGCGCTGCTCGACGAGCTCAGCATCCGGCACCTGCGGCAAAGCAAGGCGTATCAGCTGTCCGGCGGCGAGCGGCGGCGGCTCGAGATCACACGCGCGCTCGTCACGCGCCCCAAATTCATGATGCTGGACGAGCCGTTCGCCGGAGTCGATCCGATCGCGGTGCACGACATCCAGACCATCGTCGCCGGGCTGCGCCACCGCGGCATCGGCGTCCTCATCAGCGACCACAACGTCGAGCAGACGCTCGACATCGTGGACCGCGCGTACATCATGTTCGACGGGCAGGTCAAGGTGGGCGGCCCCGTACGAGACCTCGTGTTCGACGATACGGTGGCCGACATCTACCTCGGCCCGACCCTCACGGCGCGCCTCCGCGCGCGCTTTTCCGCGGACGGATCCCAATGAAGGCCGGCCTCAATCAGAGTACGCAGCTCAAGCAGGAGCTGAAGGTCAATCCGCGCCTGTACCAGGCGATGGACCTGCTCTACATGCCCCTCCTCGACCTGCAGCAGCACCTCAAGCAGGAGCTGCTCAACAATCCGTTCCTCGACATGGTCGAGGCGGAGGACGAGGACGAGGAGGACACGACCGACTCCGAGCCCGAGCCGACACAGCAGGAAGAGGAACGGAAGGAAAAGGACGACGAGATCGACTGGGAGGAGATCCTCCTCGACGGGTTCGATACCGGCGGCCGGCGCGAGGAGCACGAGGAGAAGGAGTACTACGAGCCGGTGACGGTCGCCGAGCGCGACCTCGGCGACCACCTGCGCGATCAGATCACACTGCTCGACCTCTCGCCCCGTCAGCTGATGCTCGCGGAGGAGTTCCTCGGCAACATCAACGAAGACGGGTACCTCGACTGCCCCGTCGAGCAGATCCTGAACGGGATCAACGACGTCATCCGGGATTCGGCCGAGGAGCGTGGCGTCGACGTGGACGATGCGCCCGTCTACTCGATGGCCGAAGCCGAGGACATGCTGCGCGTCGTGCAGGCACTCGACCCGGCCGGCGTCGGCGCGCGTGAGCTGCGCGAGTGCCTCATGCTGCAGCTCCGCGACGCGGGGCTCGAGCACTCGGTGCCGTACCGCCTCGTGCGCGACTGTTTCGACGAGCTGATCGCGCACCGCTGGAGCGAGATCTCGAAGCGGTTCGGCATCTCGCCGAACGACGTGCAGCACGCCGCGGACGAGATCGCGAAGCTCGATCCGAAGCCGGGCTTGCTGTACGCGTCGGCGAAGGACAACTACATCATCCCCGACCTCGTCGTCGAGAAGATCGACCAGAAGTACCACGTCTTCCTCAACGACGCCAACCTGCCGCGCCTCAAGCTGAGCCGCGCGTACCAGGAGATCGCCCGCGACAAGAAGAAGTTCGATGGCGAGAGCAAGGAGTTCATCTCCTCCAAGCTCAATTCCGCCAACTGGATGATCCAGGCGATCGAGCAGCGCCGCCAGACGATGCTCAAGGTGATGAACTACATCGTCGACCGGCAGCGCGACTTCTTCGAGAAGGGCGTGCAGTACCTCAAGCCGCTCACGCTGCGCGAGGTGGCCGAGGTCATCAACATGCACGAGAGCACGGTGAGCCGGGTGACGAACGAGAAGTTCGTGCAGACGCCGCGCGGCGTGCTGCCGCTCAAGTTCTTCTTCTCGTCCGGACTGTCGACGACCGATGGCGAGGACGTGTCGGCGCGCGGAATCAAGGACCAGATCCAGAAGCTCGTCCAGGGCGAGGACCCCAAGAACCCGCTCACCGACCAGGCGATCGTTAACATCCTCAAGAAGAGCGGCGTGAACATCGCGCGGCGCACGGTCGCCAAGTACCGCGACCAGCTCGGCGTACTCTCCGCGCGCATGCGCAAGCGGGTGTGAGCGCGGGCGTTCGCATCTCGCTGCCGACGGTCGCGCCGGCGCCGGGCGCGACGCACGCCGTCGCGCGCCGGCGCGCGATCGACGTCTCGGTCCTCGTCCCCGCGCGCGACGAGGCGGAGAACCTGCCGCTGTTCATGGCCCAGGCGGCGAACGCGTTCGCGGCGGATGCGAGCGTCGGCTACGAAGTCGTCGTCGTCGACGACGGATCGTCGGATGCGACGTGGGACGTGCTCGCCACGCTGCAGCGCGAGTATCCGTTCCTTCGCGCCGTCCGGCATCGCGTCGGACGCGGAATCGCGGACGCGCTGCGCACCGGGTTCCTGCACGCGCGCGGCGACGTGATGGTCTTCTACCCGGCAGATCTGCAGTTCAAGCCGGAGGACATCCCGCGGCTCGTCGCGCCGATCCTCGCCGGCGAGAGCGACATGGTCACGGGTTACAAGCAGGGGAAGTACGAGAAGGCGTTCGTCTCGCGGATCTACAACCGGCTCAGTCGGACGCTGTTTCACGTGCGCGTGCGCGATCTGAACAACGTGAAGGCGTACCGCCGCGAGGTGATGGAAGGGCTGCCGCTTCGCCCCGACTGGCATCGGTACATGATCGTGCTCGCCGCGTCGCAGGGCTATTCGGTGCGCGAGATCCCGGTGCCGCTCTACCCGCGTCACGCGGGCCGGTCGAAGTTCGGGATCGGGCGTATCCCGATCGGCGTGCTCGACATGCTCGCCGTGTGGATCGAACTGCGCTTCGGGCGCAAGCCGCTCCTCCTGTTCGGCGTGCTCGGGGCGGCGCTGTTCGCGTTAGGCGTCGTCGCCGGCCTCGTCGCGCTCGTCTGGCTCGCCGCGACGGGCCACGGGATCCGCGCCGTGTGGACGGTGATCCAGACCTGCCTGCTGCTCGGCGGCGTGTTCTTCACCGGCGGGATCGTCGGCGAGATGATCGCCGGCCAGCGTGCCGAACTCGCGGAGCTGCGCCGCGAGTTGGACGCGAGCCGCGGTGCGTCGTCGGAGACGGGCGGCTGAGCGACGCCGCTGCGGCGGCCCATCGCCCACTTCGCGTCGTCTTCCTCGCCCATTCGTTTCCCCGGTTCGAGGACGACGTCGCCGGGTCGTTCCTGCTCCGGCTGGCCGTCGCGCTCGCCGGTGTCGACGTCGACGTGCGCGTGCTCGCGCCCGCGGCTGCTGGTCTGGTCGACACCGAGACGCTTCGTGGGATTCCCGTCCAGCGCTACCGCTATGCTGCTCGCCGCGACGAAACGCTCGCGTATACGGGGAGCATGGCCGAGTCGGCCCGCGGGTCCTGGCGCGGCATGGTCGCGCTGGGAGGGCTGGTGGCCGCGGGTGCGGCGGCGACGCGCGCCACTGTTCGGCGCTGGCGGCCGGACGTCGTCCATGCGCACTGGTGGTTTCCGGGCGGCCTCTCGGCTGCGCTTCCGGGCGTGCGCGCCGCGCGCCCGCTCGTCGTGACGATGCACGGCTCGGACGTACGGCTGGGGAGTCAGGTGCGAGCGGCGCACCGGATGCTCGACTTCGTCGCGGCGCAGGCTGCCGCCATCACGGCGGTGTCGTCGTGGCTCTGCGCCGAGGCGCGCGCCATGGCGCCGCGGCTCGACTGTGGCGTGGCGCCGATGCCGGTCGACGCGGCCCGATACCAGCCGCCGCCGGGCGGTGCGCCGCGGGAGGGGCTGCTCTTCGTCGGCCGGCTGACAGCGCAGAAAGGGCTCGCGTCGGCCCTCGACGCGTTGGCGCGGATGCGCGAACGCGCGACGCTCACGGTCATCGGCGGCGGACCCGAAGAAGCTGCGCTCCGCGCGCGCGCCGCGGCGCTCGGTGTTGCCGATCGCGTGCGCTGGCACAATCCCGTCCCGCCCGCGTCGCTCGCGCCGTGGTACGCGGCGGCCGTCGCCCTCGTCGTGCCGTCGATCGAGGAGGGGCTCGGCCTCGTCGCCGTCGAGGCGCTGCTCTGCGCGACGCCGGTCGTCGCGTTCCGGTCGGGCGGCATCCCGGACGTCGTGCGCGATGGCGAGACCGGCCTGCTCGCCCCGCCGGGCCACGTCGATGCGCTCGCCGGCTGCCTGGACCGGCTCGTGCGCGATCGGCCGCTCGCGAGCCGGCTGGGTGCGGCCGGGCGGGCGTTCGTCGCGGCGC